>JAIRTS010000063.1 GCA_031254795.1 Treponema sp. | reverse complement strand
CGCTCAAGTTTTAGAGCCGGAATCCAGGGCTGTTTTTATAGACAGGCATGACGCGCGGGATATGAACGCGGTGACATTGCGCGTCCAGATCGGGTATACGCCGCAGGACGTTTATATGTTTTCGGGAACCATAACGGCAAACATAGCCTTGCGCGTCTTCAATACGGCTTCACGCGTGCGACGGTCACTTCCCGTCATCATGAAAAAATCCGCCCTTCCAGTTGAAACGGCTTGCGTTTGGCAGGGGGGCGCCTTCTTGCGCCGCAGCCATGACGGTCTTGTACTCCTTTTTTTTGAGCGCCGGTCCGGAAAAATCAAGGATAAATCGCCTGAATCCGGCTTCACGGAGGAAAGGAATTTTATCGACAATGGAAAACGGTTTTTCGGGAACAACCAGCGATTCGCCAGCACCGGGTCCGGCTGCGCCAGATTTATTCCGTTCCGTAATGAGTGAAAACCGCTCGTCTTGGTTGTCGCTGAAACGTTCCCACGGATACAGGGGGCTCAAATCGTTGCGAATGCGGAAAAGCGCGGGATATGCGAAAACCGGGACGAAAACAGAAGAACGCTCCTGCCGTTCAAACGTACGCTCAAGGTTCTGCCGGTTGTTTTCGAGAGGGGAGACGATATAATTAACGCCAAGTTCCTGGATAAAAGCGGCCGCAAAGCGGTTGAAAGCGTACAAGTAGGGGCCGGCTATGAGTTCCACGGCGAAATTCCGAAACAGCGAGACATGGGCGGGGTTATTGATCTCAAACATACGATAGCCTTCCCGGCACAGCCGAGGCACCGCCTCCGGGAAAAAAGACTCCAGCGCCTGTGGAAAAAAGGGATCAAGGGCGAGGATAATGTCATCGGCGCGAAACGGGAGGGGTTGCTTTCGTTTGCCATGTATGTTAAGAAGGTGGTCAAGGGCGTCCGTGTTCAACGTCAAAATTGCTTTTACAGGTTTTATGGACTGCGCCGCATACAGATCGCTTATGTGGGAGACCGCCGCGTAAAGCCCTTCCGGCAGGATTTTTGCGCTTTTTGGCTTTTTGGCGCCGCTAGTAGCGCCGGCGCCGACTTTTCCTCGTCCCGCAAGTTCGACACAGGGAGCCTTCTCGTGTCCGGGCGCGCGTTTGAACATGCCGGTGTTTTTTGGAATGATCGGCTGGCGCCGCCGCGATTCTCGCAACGACTCTCGCCACGACATCGCCTTTGTTTGAATGAGAAAAACATCGTCTCCAACCGTGAAATCAGGTGGAATTGATATCCACGCGTCAGAACCGGCCATTTCGACTGTTGTGACTTTGTGTGAAAGCCGCCTGCGATCATTGGAGCTATGAACGCGAATGGAGTCGCCTTCAGCCACCGGCGTATTTCCGTACGCGATAAGTCCCTGACAGTCCTCCCCTTTTTTTCTGACTTTCAGGATTTTTCCCAACGCAATGCCGACGCCGCCGGTTTTCCGGGGGTTGAGAAAGGAAAGATCAGCGTGTGAATCATAATGGAAAAGGGTTTTCTCGCGGGCAAAGTCATTCTGGAGGATGCGTTTAGCCCGCTCTATCGCCTCGGCAGTCTGTCCCTCGCCGCCCCCCAGCGAATCAATCGCCATGCGATAGGCGCTCACCACTACGCCAGCGTAGTCCGCGCTTTTCATACGCCCTTCGATTTTGAAAGCGTTGACGCCCGCGTCCGCCAGAAATGGAATTTTCTCGATCATTTGGAGATCAGCGGGGCTGAAAAAGTACCCTTCCTCGGAAGCGCAACTTGCCGTACGGTACATCCGCCTACACGCCTGGGCGCACATGCCCCGGTTTGCGGACTTTCCGCCCAGAAAGCTGGAGAACAGGCACAGGCCCGACTCGCTTATGCAGAGCGCTCCATGGACAAAGACCTCAAGCTCCACGTTGGTTTTTGAACGTATGTCCCGTATCTCTTCAAGGGCAAGCTCTCGCGCAAGAACGACTCTTGAAACGCCGCGCTTTGAAAGGATATTCACGCCCCGGTCGCTTGCTATGTTCATCTGGGTGGATGCGTGCAGTTTCAGCGAGGGGAAATGCCGACGCGCCATGTACGCCACGCCGAAGTCCTGTACGATGATTCCGTCAGGCTCTATGCGCGACAAGTAGTTGAGAAGCTGGTACATGCGATCCGCTTCCCGCTGTTCAAACACCGTGTTCACGGTGATATAACATCGCTTTCCCATACGGCGCAACGTACGAATCGCGGCTTCCACTTGAGAATAGGCGAAATTTGTCGTTCTAAGACGCGCGTTAAAGTTTTTTACGCCCAAATAAACGGCGTCCGCGCCGGCGCCTATAGCCGCGTCAAGCGCTTCAGGCGAGCCGGCCGGCGCCACTAATTCTATCGTGTTCATGGTTACCTCATAGTTACAGATGGTTTATACATGCCAAGAGAGTTGAGCTTTGACATGCGCTCTAAGCGCCCGCGCGGAAGCAACCTGCCTAGTTGGCCATGCTATTTCATTACTAATCAATCAGAATAAATTGCCGCCGTGTTTTACGCCAGCGCGGCTTCTAACGCGCCGCGCTGATCGCCGAGCCTGTTCCTAAAACGCGATCCCCCGGTTTGCCGAACCAGAGGTCTGCCGAAGCGAGGTTCGGGGGCAGTTTTGGAACAGCCTCTATTATATGTATAAAAGATGTTTTGCCTATACCGGGACGAAGAAAAAAAGTACGCGCCCTACGTTAAAACCACGGTTTTTCCACTTTTAAGAGCGGAATGAATTCAGCTTTTAATAGAACAGGCTTTCTTTTGGATGGAATAGATTCGCCATGGAGCGGCTATGATCGCTTTTTCACGCAAGATTCTTTCCCCGCTCTTCTCATAATCAGTCCAAGTATTATAAACACAACCACGGCGGCCATGCACACAAAGGGCAGGAAATCGCCGTATTTGACATAGAGCGAGGTCTCGCGCAAAACCGGCGCCGCAACCGTAAGCTGCGCTTCGGTGAATGGCTCCGCCATTGCGAGGATCGCGCCGTTGGGGTCTATGGCGCAGGTTTGACCGGACGCGGTGGCGCGTACCAGGGAGCGGCGGGTTTCCACAGCGCGGAAGACCGCCATGCCGAGGTGTTGCATTTGCGCGGACAGGCTTTTCGACCACGCGTCGTTTGTGAGATTCACGATGAGTTCCGCGCCGTTTTTCACAAAATCGCGGGACAGGTAACCGAATGTGTCTTCAAAACAGATGGGTGTTGAGAATTTAAGGCCGTTTGTTTCAAAAACGGTCCGTTCGGTTCCCTTTTCCCAAAAATGAGTGTCCGCCTCCTGCAACAGCTTGTAAAAGAAAGGAAGTTGTTTTTTATATGGAAAATATTCGGTAAAAGGCACAAGGTGATTTTTCCGGTATTGCTGCACTATGGCGCCCTTTTCAAAAAGAAGCGCCGCGTTGTAATCCACACGGTATTTCTCATCCGCATCCGGATTTTTATCCGGTTCCCGTCGTCCGTCGTCGTTGCCGATTACAAAAGGCGTGGTTTGCCTCGCAAGATAGTCAAGCAGATCTTTCACCAACAGCCATGAGGCTTCGTCATCGCGGTAGGTTTGGTGCCAGAAGACGCGCGGCACGAACGCGGTTTCGGACCACACCACCAAGTCCGGATTTTCGCGCAACGCCTCGTCGGAAAGACGGGTGAGCTTTTCAAAATTCATGCGATACTCAAGAACGCCGCCAAGCCACGGATCCGTATTGTGCTGGATGAGGGCTATGCGGACGTTTTCTTCCGAGGCGTAGTCTTTCCTCGCGGCAAACCCGTATACAAGCGTCCCGGCCAAACAAAGAGCCCACACGCACAGGGGAATGAAATCGGGCTTAAACCACGTCTTTTTGTACGGAGCCGCGTTCTCTGCCGCAAGCGCCGCTTGCGCGGATGGCGGCGTCAACGCCGCTACAAGCCACGCCGCAGGGAACACCACGAGCGCGGAGACGCCCCATACGCCAAAGATGTCCGCGATCTGTATAATGGGAAGAATCTGCCATTGGGAATAACCTATGATGCCATAGGAGTAACCGAGAAAGCCCTGTGTACGGAGATATTCAAAACAAACCCACAACAACCATTGAAGTATGTAGCCGCGTTTTGGAAACAGCCTCACCGCCGCTTTGAGCAAGATAAAGAGAATCGCCAGATAAACGAGATAAATGACGCAGGCGATAACACCCGCGAGGGGATGGAACGCGCTCAACCAGTAGTTGAAAAGTCCATACGCCGCATACCCGTACATGGCCCCCCACAAAACGGAGCCGACGAGGGTTGTTCTGGAAATGATCCAAAAAACCGGAACATAGGCTATCCATGCAAGAAAAGGCGCTCCATTCTCAAAAAAAGGGTTGGGAAACGCGCCCGCAAACAGCGCGACACCTAATGCGAGCGCCGCCATGTTGGTAAGGAACAGACCTTTCCCCTCGTGGATATTCATTTTTTTCTGGTTGTTTTCGCAGGTTTTTCCTCTCCAAGCTCCCACACAGCCTGTTTCAAATCCCTGCCCGGCCTGAAAGCCGCTACGCCATGAGCCTCAACGGACACAGTTTCGCCAGTTCTTGGGTTGCGGGCTTTTTGCCGTCCCTTTCGCACGCGCACTTCAAACGTTCCAAAACCCCGCAATTCAATGGTTTTGCGCTCTACAAGAGCCGCTTTTATTTCTTCAATCAACATATCAATAATACGTTTGACATCGTTGCGCTCAAGATCGATCTTGCTGTAAACCGCGTCAAGAATGTCCGCTTTTGTATATTTTTTAGTTGCCATTTTTCTATTACTGAGCGGCTCTAAGCGTATTAAACAGCCGTTGCATCCTTGATTTTTTACGCGCCGCCGCATTCTTCTTTATGATGCGCTTCTGCGCGGCGGTATCGATCTTTTTAATCATTTCTTTCAGAGCCGCTTCCGCTCCAGAAACTTCTTTTTTATGAGCCAGCGCTACAAATTTCTTTATGCTGGTACGCACCGAACTCCGCGTGGATTTATTCCTCATCCGGCGCTCTTCGCTTTGCCTGTGCCGCTTTTCAGCGGAAGTGTATTTTCTTGCCAAAAATTTTCTCCTTAAGTTATACCAATAAAAAACAACCGCAACCGAAATCAGATGAAATCCGACGGCCGCCGTTCTATCCGCTTGCATTTTCCACATTCGGCGATAGGTTTTTTCTTGCCGCCCTGGGATATCTCTTTCATCTCAACTTCTCCGCCACAGGGACAGAAAAATTTCTGGGTCGTAACCATCGTACGGGAGTTCTTGCTCTTCCCTCCGCCTGCCTGAGCCATAACAGGTTCCTCCTTAATTAAACAGAATCTTTCCCATACCTTCAGGTGTTAAGAAAGATTTTTGAAGAAGCGGTCGAAAGCCGCTCTTTCTTATAAATTTCGAAGAGCCCTTCCCAACAAATCACCCGTCCGCCACCGGCGGGCGCATGTCAGAAAAGTGTCTCTATAGATACTGTCCAAAACTAACCCGAACCTTTGGTTCGCGGAACATAGCTCGCAAACGTAGTTCGCGTTTTGGAACAGGCTCTATAATAAATAATTCTCAAAAAAATGTCAATACGGTTGTTTCAGAAATGAAGCGTGGCTCTAAACAAGCTGTTCTTGAGCGCATTTCAGGCG
>JAIRTS010000240.1 GCA_031254795.1 Treponema sp. | reverse complement strand
AATAAAGGTGAACTATGTCCCGTCCCGTAATTGACTACATTATTGAAGCTCTGCCCGATAGAAGGGCGCACTTCGTATTTCCAACCGGCGTCGCCGCGTCTTTCTGGGCGCAGGAAGCGGCGAAAGCGTCCTTACAACCGGTCGCGCCCAACCGCTTCTTTGCGTGGGATGGCTTTAAGACACAGGCTTTGTCGGCCAGGCAGGCCGACAAACAGGCGATAAACCGCGCGACTCGCATTTTATTTACCTCAAATTTTCTGCTGGAGAACCGGAAGGCGAAGTTTTTGGGTGAATACATTCCGCCCGAATACGCGGATTCGTACGGCTCCTTTCTTACAAGCATGGTGAAATTGCTGCCCGCGCTTGATGGCATTCTGCGCCGTCCCGGCGCGACGTCCGCGCAGGACGCGTATTTTGCGGACTTACGGCTTATCCATGAAAAATATTCGCGGTTCTTGGAAGAACACCAGATTTACGAGCCGGCTTGGAGCAGGGCTGATTTCAAGCGAACTGGCGTTTCATGGACGTTGTTTTTTCCGGAACTGGCGGAAGATTGGGAAGAGTACCGCGAAGAGTTGATGGACATCGCCGCCGAGTGTGGCGCGACAGCGCGCAAAGATGACGCCCCAATCCGCATTATTCCGGTGGAAGCGGTCGCGCCGCCTTCGAGGAATTCAGCGCAACCAGGCGGCTTGTCGGACTGCGAATCTGGCGCGGGTTGCGGCGCGTCGTCGTACGGGCGCAAATTTTTGTGTTTCAGGTCAACCGCGCAGGAATACAAATGGCTCGCCCTTACGTGCAGGCGGCTTCTGGACGAGGACGGTTTGTGTCCTGAAGACATCTGTATATCGGTGGCGGGCAATGGAAGCGTAGACCGGCTTGTCCACGAATTTCACCTTTACGGACTATTCGCGGATGTCCGCCAGGAGAAGCCTTTGCCGAAGCATCCGGGCGGGCGGATTTTCAGCGCCCTTTCGGCGTGCCAGAGCAAGCGTTGGTCGTATGCGGCTTTGTCCGGCTTGTTGCTTGACAGGGCGTTTCCATGGAAAGCGAAAGATTCCATCGCCATTCTTATGGAATTCGGATTACGCTACCACTGCGTCTCTGGTTTTCCCGAAGCGTCCTCCGTCCGCTCGTCACAGTATCATGAAGTTGACGTGTGGGAAAAAACATTTGAACAGCATCGAAATCAGGAATTCGCCGGCGCGATGGTTTCTTCTATAGAATTGTTTTACGAGAGGCTCAAGAAAGATATTCTCGCTCTTTTAGACGCCGACAATTTCGTGAAATTGCGGGAAAGATGGCATATTTTTGAAAAAAATCACCTTGATCGAGCCGCCATAGATCCGGAAACCGATAAAATTATTGGAAAATCCATCGCGTCCTTGCAAGAGCTCATAGAAGCTGGCGAACGGTTCCCCAACATATACCAAAAATACGCGGGCAGCGCTTTTCCCGTTTTTCAATCGTATATTCAAGAAGAACCCTATGTGTACGAATCAAAAGAACGGGGAATTCCCGTCTACGCCTACACGGTTGCGGCGGGAATTGCGCCGCCGGTTCATTTCATCGTCAACATGAATCAGGATGACGCCGCGGTGGTGTATGACGGACGTTCTTCGTTTTTGCGGGAAGACCGGAAAAACAGGCTTTGCATACAGGATCGGGACATTTCAGCGGAATTTATCAAAGCATATCTTGTGTCCGCCGCCATTCCCGTGTTTACGGTCGCGGATCGCACCTTTTCAGGCGCGGCCGCGCCTCACCGGAAATTGGGAGACATTCTGGACGGCGAGATTTTACACCAGCAATTACCCGTTCTTCCGGATCCATACCGGATGGAAGACTCCATTCTCAGCGGGCACGCTTCAAAAATTCCGGTCGCTTGTCGCCCATCGGATGTACAGAAAAAAGGTTGGGAGGCGTTCAACGTCATACAAAAGAACCCTAATGGAATAGATATGCGGACAACGGCGATAACGCTTCCCGATCTCCGCGTGGAAGTCGAGAAACGCCTCTGCGCTCAAAAACGCGATCTGGTGAAAAAGAGCGGGGCCGGGGACGAGGATGCCCGGCTTTCCCCTTCCGATTTAGAGGAATATCTGGCGTGTCCTTTCAAATGGGTTTTGCAACGGGGACTTGGGGTGAGGGAAAAACAAACCGAAATTGAAACGCTGGATCAAAGGGATTTGGGCAGGCTTTATCACGGTATTTTGGAGCGGCTTTGGACGCGGATACAAGAAAGCCACGGATGTTTTCAAATTCAAGACTTGGATGTATACAAAAAATATCTTGATGAAGAGATACAACTCACCATCGACAAGGCGCAAAGCAACGAGGGATATTTTCAGAAACCCATATACGACATGCTGAAACCCCGCATTAAAGCCGCGCTGGAAGACTATCTCGACTGTGACGCCGAAAATCTGAATGGAAAAACCGTTGTAGGCGCGGAATATCCCCTGCGAAAAACCTATGCGTCGGGACCCGCGTTAAGCGGCATAGCGGATATTATTCTGAGCGATGAAGAAGGCGGCTATATCATTAGAGATTATAAAACAAAAACCATGCCATCGACGGCTGAATTATGGGCAGGCGATGATGATGTCCCGGACAACGTACAGATGGCGTCCTACATCGCCATGCTTGAAACTTCAGGCGAGGGGAACAAAAACACCGCCGCGGAATCGCCCATTGTCAGGGACGCGCGGTTTTATTCGATAGACAATCGGGAGTTCCGTCCGGTGATAGACCCGGACAACCCGCGCTCCGTATATGAAAAAGAAATCGCCGCCGTAGACATTGTTGTTGAAATGGCAGTCGTCGCGATGCGCAATGGCGAATACATGGCGCCGAAAACTATTTCCCGTACGGTTTGCCGCGATTGCGCGGTCTCGTCCGTATGCAGGAAGCCTTATATCGGGGAGACATAACGAGCGCGGCGTTGCGTGGGCTGCAACGTATGTAAATTCCGTCTTTACAATCCCTCTTTCTATGATTATTATAGTAGTATGGAACCTGTTATAGCCCCTTCTTTATTGTCCGCGAATTTTTCCAATTTTTCTTTCGCGGTAGAGTCTATCAAACAAGCGCATGCGGAATGGGTGCATTTTGATGTAATGGACGGCGCGTTTGTTCCGAACATTACATTCGGACACAAAGTGGTCTCGGATCTTCGTTCAAAAAGCGATCTCGTTTTTGATGTTCATTTAATGGTGGAAAAGCCCGAAAAAATAGCGCCTCGTTTTATTGACGCGGGCGCGGACAATATCACGTTTCATGCGGAAGCCGCGGTACACGCCCATCACCTTTTAAGCATGATCCGTTGCAACGGAAAAAAGGCGGGACTCAGCATTGTGCCTACAACTTCGATAACAGCCATCGAAGAAGCGTTGCCGTTTACAGATATAATACTGGTGATGGCGGTTGATCCCGGTTTTAGCGGACAGAATATGATCCCCGAATGTCTTGAAAAGGTGAAAAAACTGGCGAAAATCAGGGAGGAACGGGGTCTCTCTTTCCAAATTTCAATAGATGGCGGCGTACATGCGGCGAATGCGCGTACGTGTCTTGACGCGGGAGCCGACATCCTTGTTACAGGTTCGGCTTTTTTTGACGCTGAGGACAAATCGGCATTGGTAAAACATTTAAAGGGTCGTATATGAAAAACAGAAAAAAAACCTCGTTTCTTTTCATGGTGTTTTTATTGACGGGCGGCATGGTTTTTTCTCAAAACGGCTCCGGCGCAGTTGCCGGTGGCTCCGCCGAGGCTCCGGCGCAGCCGTCCACAACGTTTTCTTCCGCCTTTCAACAGGGAGTCGCGCTGTACGGACAGGGCAAATGGATAGACGCGGCTGTGAAATTTCAGGAAGCGGAAAGAGCCGCCGTTACTGGCGACGAACGCGCCGAAGCAGTGTATTGGCTTTGTCTTGCGCAGGAAGCCAGCGGCGATTTTGAAGGCGCCATAAGGAATTTGACTGTTTTGGAGCAAATAAACGGAGGCGCAAGCCGTAAAGTGGAGATTCCTTACCTCAAGGGACGGGCTTTTTATTCGCTTGGACGCTACGATGAAGCCATCGTGCTTTTGAAAGACTATGCCGACCGGACGCCAGCGGATTCCGCTGACGCCATCGCGCGAAAATCCGCCGCGCTTTACTGGACCGGCGAGTGTCTTTTCGCGCTTGGACAGCTTGACGCGGCTCAAGACGTATTTTTTATGATCACCCAACAATATCCGCAAAGCGTAAAATATGAGGCTTCGGTTTACCGCATAGCGCTTATCTATCAAAAAAAAGTGGAGCAAGAGCTTCTTGAGCTTTTGAGACAGAGTCATGAAGAAGCTCTTAAAACCATAGAGGAATATCAGCGGAGGGAACGAAGCTATACGCAGGCGCTCGTCATGTATCAAAAGCGGATAGCGGCTCTGGAGGCAAGGCTGCGTGAGGCGGGTATTGACGCAAGCGCCGCGGATAACGGCGAATAGCACATGCGCGCGGACTTATTAACCAAGTCAAGCCGTCTTCTCCGTCAAAGGAAGTATGCGGAAGCCATACGGACGCTGGAGCTGAATGTTCTTTTATACCGAGACTCTTTCAAATACCATTACATACTGGCAATAGCGTGTTTATATTCGGGCGATTTTGGCGGAGCTTTCACCTATTTCAAGCGGGCGCATGAAATCAAGCCGCGAGACCCCTCTGTGTTGCTGGGGTTCGCGGTACTCTACTTGCGGCGGCGGGAGACTGATCGCGCGTTGGACATGTATCTGGAAACGCTTGATATAAATCCGAACAACAAGACGGCAAAAAAAGCTCTGAAAATCATTCGAAAACACTCGGGAACCGATTACTTGTCCGACTGGATCGACGCCGGCAAATTTTCCGGCCTTTATCCACCCTTGCCGAAAGTCCGAAGCAATCCGGCGCGGACTATTGTTTTTTTTGTCTGCGCGTCCGCTGTTTTTGTTTTGGCGTATAGCGCGCTCATCGGCTTAAACGTGATGCCCCCGCCGGAAAACGCGCTTTTTAAGCGGGCTTTCAACACGACATCTGGGAGAAACGGGTGGATGGCGACATCTCTTAATCAAGAGGAACGCGGGAACTCGGTGGAAACAGGCGGCAGCTACCAGTATATTTTGACCCATTCTCAAGTGTTGAAGATGTACGAGGACGCGCGGAAGCTGTTCACCACATACAACGATGAGAAGGCGAAAGTCTTCCTCAACCACATTATCGAGTCAAACGCATCGGAAGCGATCAGGACGAAAGCCGGCCTCCTTATCTCGTATATGGATGTTCCCGGATTCGATACCCTCAAAGATCGCATCAGTTACCGTGAGGTCATGGAAGACCCGTTTTTGTACCGCGATTGTTACGTAATATGGCGGGGTATGGCGACCAACCTCGTCGTTGAGCAGAACAGCACCTCGTTTGATTTTCTCGTTGGGTACGACACCCGCACCAAGCTGGAAGGTCTTGTGCCGACCGTGTTCAACTTTTCGGTTGGGGTGAATCCTGAAAAACCTCTTGAAATACTGGGCAAAATCGTGCCTTCGCAGGATGGAGGGGACATCCTGCTTGAGGGCGCGGCAATCCATCAAATAGGCATATTGGAAAGATAAAAAAGGATGGAGCGCAAGCCAGCGCAAACCTATTCACAGGCGTTAAACTAACCTACGAATAAATGGGTTGTCAAGGTAAAAGCAAGGCGCTATACTTTTGCCCATGCGCGCATTTGAAGTAGTGTCCCCTTTCGAACCCGCAGGCGATCAGAGGGAAGCAATCGCGGCTTTGACCGCCGGCGTCAAGAACGGAGATCGATTCCAGACCTTGCAGGGAGTCACCGGTTCGGGAAAGACATTCACCATGGCGAAAGTTATAGAGGCAGTGCAGATGCCCACGCTTATCGTAAGCCATAACAAGACCCTCGCGGCGCAGCTTTTCCGTGAGTTCAAAGGTTTTTTCCCCCATAATGCGGTTGAATATTTTGTTTCGTATTATGATTATTACCAACCTGAAGCCTATGTCGCAAGCCGCGATCTTTATATAGAAAAAGACGCGTCCATTAACGAAGAAATTGAACGGCTCAGACTTTCCGCGACAAGAAGCCTCATGGAGCGGGAAGATGTGATCATCGTGGCGACCGTTTCCTGCATCTATGGCTTGGCGACGCCGGAAGTTTACCGGAAGATGACTGCGTCCTTTAGAAATGGCGAGAACATTGACAGCGAAACGCTTATGCGGCGGTTTGTGGAGTTGCAATACGAACGCAATGACATGGCGCTGGAGCGGGGTGGATTCAGGCGGCGAGGCGACACACTGGAAATCTATCCCGCGTATCTGGAAGAGGCGTACCGCGTTGATCTTGATTGGGACACCGTAGCGCGTATCCGCAGGTTCAATCCCGTTTCGGGCGAGATTCTGGAAGAGCTTGATAGGGCGGTGATTTATCCGGCGAAACAATTCGTCATGCCTCAAGACATGATTGACTCGGCGCTTGGCAAAATAAAGACTGAGCTTGCGGAGCGCATTGAATTCTTTCAGAACAACGACCGCTTTCGGGAAGCCGAACGCATAAAAATCCGGGTGGAATACGATATTGAGATGCTCACCGAAATTGGCTACTGTCCGGGCATAGAAAACTATTCCGCGCCGCTTGCCGGACGCGGGACCGGCGAGGCGCCGGACACTCTCATCGACTATTTTCCCAAGAAGCACCTCACCTTCATAGATGAAAGCCATGTAACCCTGCCTCAAATCGGCGCGATGTACAACGGCGACCACAGCCGCAAAACCACCCTTGTCGAATACGGCTTCCGTCTGCCCAGCGCTATGGACAACCGCCCTCTTCGTGGCGCGGAATTTCAGGATCGGCTTGACAAGACGATATGCGTGTCCGCCACGCCGGGCGACACGGAACTGAAACAATCCGCCCGTGTGGTTGAGCAGATCATCCGCCCCACTGGCTTGCTCGATCCGGAGATAGAGGTGCGTCCCACCGAGGGCCAGATGGAAGACATCTACGCCGAGGTGCAGAGGCGTATACGCGCAGGCCAGCGGTCTCTCATCCTCACGCTTACCAAGAAAATGTCCGAGGATTTAACAGATTACCTCGGCAGTCTCGGACTCAAAGTCCGCTACATTCATAGCGAAGTTGAGACCATTGAGCGAGTGGAAATCCTCACTCAACTGAGGCAAGGTGATTTCGACATTCTCGTCGGCATCAACCTTTTGCGCGAGGGCATTGATCTGCCGGAAGTGTCTTTCATCGCTATTCTGGATGCGGATAAAATCGGCTTTCTCCGCTCCCTCACGAGTCTTGTACAGATTATCGGGCGGGCCGCGCGTAACGCCGCAGGCAAAGTCGTCATGTATGCGGACAGGGAGAGCTCCGCCATGCGAGCCGCCATAACCGAAACCGCGAGACGGCGCGCAATACAGATGGCGTATAACGAGAAGCATGGCATCACGCCCACCACAGTCCAGAAAGCCATCGCCGGCATTCTCAACAGGCATATTGAAGAAGAACGGCAGGCTGCGGAAACCAACATCGGCGTGTTCAAAAAATCCTATAACCTACTCTCGCCCAAAGACCGCAAGCATCTCCTTGCCGCGCTTAATAAAGAGATGCTCGAACACGCAAAAAATCTGGAGTTCGAACAGGCTGCGGCGGTCCGCGATGAGATTAAAAAGATTGAGGCGATGGAAACGTGA
>JAIRTS010000188.1 GCA_031254795.1 Treponema sp. | reverse complement strand
GCGGCGGAGTTGATCTCCCGGGTGTTGGCCACATGGGGGCCCCGGCAAAGATCCGCCCACAGAACATTTCCCTGGGAATCGCGGTTTTCGTAAACGCTGATTGCCGTGTCCGCGGGAAGCTCCCGGATCAGCTCGGTTTTGAAGGGTTCTTCCGCAAAGCGCCGCAGCGCCGCTTCCCGGCCCAGTTCGATGCGGACAAAATCCACTTTAGAATCGATGATCCGCTTCATTTCCGCTTCCACCGCGGGCAGATCCCCCTCGGTCAGGGGCGCCTGCCCGTCGCCGGAGGGGGGGAACTGGAAATCGTAGTAGAAACCGTTCTCAATGGACGGGCCTATGGCAACCCTGGTCCCCGGAAAGAGCTTAGTTACCGCCTGAGCCATGACATGGCTGACGGAATGCCGCAACAGGGCGAGTTTTTCAGTTTGTGAGTTTAATGTGGACATATAAGGCCTCCTGCGCCGGGTATAACGCAGGGACGGGTTTAACCCGCGGTGCCACCCCGCTTCGTCTCCCCATGACAGGGAACGCTCTCATCACCTTTGACGCGGGTTTGCGGCTTCAAATACTGGGAAAAATTTCCGTTCCTCAAAGCGGCTCGGGAGGGGTTTTCCGCCATGCCTGAATAGCGGCGCTTTCAGCCCGCAGTTTAGGCCAAACCGCTTGGCGCCGCCTCTCTGAATCCGGTGTTATGGCGTATTCGTCTCCGTCAAAGCCTTTGCCATAAGGTATAGGGCTTTCCGGTTTCTGTCAATGCGGCGGCGGACGGGATATGAAGGCAAAGCGGCGCCTGGCGCTCTCGGCGTGTCGCGAACCGGAACGGGAATACGCCGGGTATAGAGGGCTTGACAAGGCATTTTTTTTAAGCTATAAAGCACGCCATGCGCAGCGTATAAAAAACTCCTCTTTGAGACGGAGCTGTTTGGCGCCCAGGCGATAGCATCAAATCGTATGTAGTTATGTATATAATGAGGGGCGAATGAGAGGGTTATCTAAACAAGAAGCTATTGCTTCTTGCGAAAAATGGGGCGATAACAGGCTTCCGGAACAGGAAAAGAGCGGTTTCTGGTCAGTTTTCCTCGGGAATGCCAACGATCCCATGATAAGAATACTCTGTGTGGCCCTGTTGGTGAATATTGTGCTGGCGGCAGCCTCTGCTTTTGGGTGGATTCCCGAAAATGTAGCTTGGTATGAGCCGGTGGGCATAGCCGTTGCCATCCTTTTGGCTACTTTTGTTTCTTCTTTTTCCGAATATAACAACGAAAACGCTTTCCGCAGGCTCCAGGAAGAGGCTTCCCGTGTCATGTGCAAAGTTTGGCGGGACGGCAGCCTTGTTGAATTGCCGATAGACGACATTGTCCGGGGCGATGAAATACTCCTCCAAACGGGCGACAAAGTGCCCGCGGACGGGTTTGTCGTTGATGGTTCGCTCAAAGTTGACCAGGCGGCCTTGAACGGAGAGGCGCAGGAAACCGCCAAGATACCCGTGAAAGAGGGGTATGTTTATGATGAGGGGACCGTCGACTTTCTTGACCCGTTTCGTGTTTTCCGTGGCGCGGTTGTCGTTTCGGGAAGCGCCCATATGCGCGCCGCCGTTGTTGGCGAGATGTCCGTGTACGGCGGCATTGCGAAGGATCTGGGGCATGAGGATGACCGCGACACCCCGCTCAAAGTCAAACTGGGCGCGCTGGCAAAAGGCATAAGTGTTTTTGGCTATATCGGCGGCGGCGTCATCGCCCTCTCGCTTTTATTTCAGCGGGTGGTCGTTGCCAACCAATTCGATCTTTCTCTCATTGGCGCGTATGTCGCGAATTGGACTCGTTTGCTCAACGATATCATCAATGCGGTGATGCTCGCGGTTATCATCATTGTCATGGCGGTTCCGGAAGGTCTGCCTTTGATGATCGCTATCGTCTCGGCCTTAAACATGGGGAAGATGCTTAAAGACAACGTGTTGGTGCGGAAAATCTTTGGCATAGAAACTGCGGGGAGCCTCAATTTCCTGTTTTCCGATAAAACCGGCACCATAACCAAAGGCAAGCTTGAAGCTATTGGATTTTATGATGCTCAATGCGTTGAATATGCCGAATATGATACTGTCCCGCCTGAATTACGCCGTTACCTGGGGTATTCGTTGTGCCTCAACACCGGCGCGGTGTTGTCCGGCGATGGCAAACCGGCTATTGCCGGGAATGGCACCGAACGGGCGTTGTTGAATTTCGCCTCTTCTAAGGACGATTCCGCTTCCGCCAAAGTTGTCGAGCAGATACCCTTTAACAGCACAGACAAGTTTTCTGCCGCGATCATAGAAACCGATGCCGAGAACGTGTTTGAAAAGAAAACATGGACCTTGGTAAAGGGCGCCCCGGAAAAAATTATTGACAAGTGTGCGTATTATATCGAAAAAAACGGCGCAAAAACGGCGCTTTCATCAATTGACACTATAAACAAAACGGTTGACTCCCTTGCCGACCGGGCGATTCGCGTGATCGCGCTGGCTCTGTGCTCTGAAAAGATCTCTCCTGGGGGGGAGGGGCTCGATCAGCGCTTTCCTGCCGACGCTGAATGGATACTTGTCGGCATAGTTGGCATTCGTGACGATATACGCCCCGAGTCGGCGGGATCCATAGCGGAAGTTCTCAATGCCGGCGTTCGGGTGGTAATGATAACCGGCGACCGCAAGGAAACGGCTGTCGCCATTGCTAAAGAAGCCGGGCTTCTTGCCGATCCAGGCGACATCGTGCTGAGTTCGGACGAGCTTGCCGGGCTGAACGACGATGAGCTCAAGAAAAAACTGCCCTTCATTAAGGTGATCGCCCGCGCCTTGCCCGCGGACAAAAGCCGCCTGATCCGGATCGCCCAGGAACTGAATTTTGTCGCCGGTATGACCGGCGACGGCGTGAACGATTCCCCGGCGCTCAAGAAAGCTGATGTCGGCTTTGCCATGGGCGGCGGCACCGAGGTGGCAAAAGAGGCAAGCGAAATCGTCATTTTGGATGACAATTTTTCTTCAATAAACAAGGCGATTCTGTATGGCAGGACGATTTTCAACAGTATCCGCAAGTTCATTGTCTTCCAGCTTACGATAAATGTTTCCGCCGTGTTTGTCACGTTCATTGCTCCGCTTTTGGGGCAGGATAGCCCTCTTTCTATTACCCAGATCCTTTGGATAAACTTAATCATGGACACGCTTGCCGCCCTGGCCTTTGGCGGCGAGCCTGCCCTGCGCCGCTATATGAGCGAGCAGCCTAAACGCCGTGAAGAATCTATCGTGAGCCCCGGTATGTGGAGCGCTATTATCACGGGAGCGCTGTGGACGTTCGCGTTAAGCTGCGTGTATCTGTTCACGTCCCTGCTCAAAAGCTATTTCACGGCAGATTCGGGGGTGGATACGTTCCACACCGGCTACTTCGCCCTCTTCGTGTTTACGGCGGTGTTCAACGCGTTCAATGCCCGCACCGAAAAGATCAACCTGTTTGACAACATGAGCGGCAACCAGGGGTTCTTGCGGGTATTGGGCATTATCGTTGTTGTCCAGGTTGCTCTGGTGTACCTGGGCGGCGCGGTATTCAATTGCTGGGGGCTCTCCGCGAAGCAGTGGATGGCGATCATTGCCCTGGCGCTAACGATCATGCCAATTGATATAGTTCGCAAATTTATACCCGCTTTCACGCGTGAGCGCGAAGTCAAAGCGCTGACGCAGTCCGGGGTAAAATAATTTAGGAGGCAAGGATATGTCGGTCAGTTTAAAGAAGGGCGCCAAAGTTAGTTTGGCAAAAAGAGGTTCTACGCTTTCGCGCGTGGTGGTTGGTCTGGGTTGGGATATGCAAAAGTTTGACGGAGGGGGAGCCTTCGATCTTGACGCGTCCGCCTTCCTGCTTGGTCCTAATGGCAAGGTTTATGCGGGGGACGAAGATTTCGTTTTTTACGGTCAGTTGAGTCATCCTTCAAAGGCAATTGAACATACCGGCGACAACCGAACCGGCGAGGGGGAAGGCGATGACGAGCAAATACGCGTCGATCTGTCGAAAATTCCCGAGAGATACGAAAGCGTTGTTTTTACCGTGACCATTCATGACGCAGATGACCGGAAACAGAATTTTGGCCAGGTGGAAAACGCTTTTATCCGCATCGTGAATGAGGCGGATAGCTCCGAAATACTCCGTTACGATCTGGAAGAGGACTATTCAAACGAGACCGCGATTGTGTTTGCGGAGCTCTTCCGCAAAGATGGCGGCTGGGATTTCCATGCGATTGGCGATGGGTATAATGGCGGCCTTGCGGCCCTCTGCGCCAAGTACGGCGTCGAAGTTGAGTAGGCGCGAGCCGGTATGATCGTATTGCAACGTGGTTTCAAAAGCAAGCTTGCCGATGGCCGGATAGACCCGGCCAAACCGTTTTCCGTCGAAGTGGGCGTCCAGGGCAACGCCATGTATGAGTTTTCATGCTTTTGCTTAAACGCGCAGGAAAAAAACGTCGACGACGCCTACTACATTTTTTATAATCAAATGGAGAGTCCCAACGGCTCGGTAACGATGGATGGCAACGCCAATCCTGCTTCGTACTCGGTGGACCTGGGCTCGCTGCCCTCGTGGGTGCAGACACTACATTTTACGGCAAATATCGATGGCAACGGCAATATGGGACAGATACGATCATGCACGGCGCGCATAAGGCAAAACAACAAAGTTGCGTTCGAGCTTAAGCTGTCCGGAAGCGATTTTTCGAAGCAAAAAGCGCTCATCGTACTGCAAATTTACAAAAAAGGCGAATGGCGGGTCGGAGCGATCGCCGCCGGTTTTGACGGAGGGCTTGCCCAACTCTGCAAAAATTATGGAATTGATCTGAGCGATGATTCTGAACAGGAACGGCGACAGTCCCCTGAATTGACCGTTACACAAGCGGAGTCGCCGCCCGTTCAGCGAAGCGCTTCCCGTGCAGAAGCAGCGACAAGGACAGAAAAACCTGTTGAAACGGAGAAAGACGATGACGATTTTGAACGTTCAGACAATGATTGGGTGTAGGATGCTTCCGTGTAAAGTGAAAGACAAAAAAATTGCTGCTATTTGTTCCCTGATTCTCATTTTGTGGATCATGGCGGTGTTTGCCGCATGCGGCGGCTCAAAGGGCCTCAAATTCGCTGCGCCCTACAATCTTCCCCCGGGCATGGGCAGCGCCGAAGCCCCGTGGGAGGAGCAAGGCCGTTATCCGGCGCTGGTCTATTGGTCGACAACGCTTTCCGAACGGGGCTATGCCGGCACGGTGGAATTCAGAAACTTCTACACGGCCTTTGACGGAGCGATACAGTGGTTCAGCCCCAAATATCATATGCTGCGCACAAGAGGTTCATATATTGAATGGCAGGAGTTTCCCAAAATTGACCCCATGACGCCCGGTTTCTGGCAGCCCACGGGCGGCAATTTCCTGAACAACATTGGTCCTTTGCGGATGCTCTACTTAAGCAATAGGGTCCGCGCCGAAGACCTGACTATTGTTCTGACCGATCTTGAGGAACAGGGCTGCAACAATGTAGACCTTGCGCTGGCGATACGCAGGATCATTCTGGACGGAGCGGAAAACACCAGGGCTGCCCGGAACGCCGCGGCCATTCTGGCGCTTAAACTGCCGTTTAGAGGCACCAATTCAAAGCCGGATGTCCGCGACCTGAGCCGCAATATTGACACCGTTTTTTCAGGCGACAAACCGCTCTACATCATAGTGACCGGAAGGAAGGGCGCGGTGAAGCAGTTTGTGGAAAGGTTCTCCAACGGCGCCGCCGGAAAATTTGAGCTATACCCTATAACTACCACAAACCTTGCCCGGATACGGTTTCCGGGGGACGTTGAAATCGGGCAGAGCGCCACAAACAACGACAACAAGAGGCTTGCCAGACAAAACAAACGGATTAGGATTGACAGGTTGGGCGATATACGCAACGCCGGAGTGTCTGAGGACGAAAAGGGCAAGGCTGTTGGCGGAGTCCCCAACCGAATATGGAATTTACGGCCCGTCGAGCAGGTTGACTGGTTCCGCGATGAAACGAGCGGCAGGAAAATTGAAAAGCAGCTTCCCCTCTCGCTTGTCCAGTATCGCAGTATCCCGGGAAGCGCTAAAAACGGCGCGCGTTTCTGGCAATTCAACGCCGTAATCAGTGTGCCCGAAGGCTATCAGGCTTCCGATTTGAGCGCCGGGGTGGAGAATTACCGCTACCTTGAATCCACCGGAGAAAAAACAAACCGCAACGCCTATATCGCTGAATGGAAGACGGGAACGGAAGCGGAATTGGTCAAGGACCTCAAGGTTTCGGAAGAGGGACAAGCAGTCGCAGGTGAGAAAGCGGTGGTGTATGTCATGCCCAAAGATACAAAGCGTGGACGGGTGGTGTCGCCGGTTATCTGCTTTGATTTGGCGCTTTACCTTCGCCAAAACAGCATCCCCAAATGGGTCGACGATTTTGACGACACGACCGGCTCCACCCAGGACAAGACTTACGGTTTTAAGACCATTGTCGAAATCATGCTGGAACTGGAAGGCGCTTCCAGCGCAAAATCGGGCGTTAAGGCGGAGCTTGTTCGCTTCCCCGTGGTAATAACCGAGGCCCCCAGCGCTATGAGAAACAGCAAGAAAAACTGACGCATATACATAAAGGAGGATCGAGATGAAAAAACACACACAAAACCTGCTTATTGCTTCGCTGGTGTACGCGGGCGTATTATTTGCCCTGATGATCATTCCCATGCTCTTGGGCATCGCCACGTTCTACGACTATGACCTGGAGGAGGTGGCGCCGGACACTATGATCTATATGGCCTCGGTATCCCTTGCCGTGCTGGTTTCGTATGCGGTCTACCTGGGCTACTTTCTTTTTCAAAGGAACAAGGTAAAAAATGATCCTGCGATAAAATTTCTGGGCATATTTCCCCGCTGTTTGTTCGCGGTCATAGCGTCGGCGCTGTCGACAATTGTGATATTTCTCTGCCTGGGCTGGATTAGCGAGCTGGGAGAGGAAATTTCGATACTCGAGGCGGACACTGCTCTCGCGGGCATCGTCCTGGGCGTTGCCCTTGCGGCCAATTTTGTTTGTTTCATCGTGTTTAAGCCCCGCGTCTAACAGGAGAGTCTATGCATACCATTTTTGCCTGTCTAGGCGGCACCGGCACACAGATTGGCAGGGCTATCGGGACCCTGTACCCTTTGCTGAAAAAAGAAAATGATGAAGGGCTTATTGACGAGCCTTTTGATATGTTCATTGTTGACAAGGACACCAATAGCGGCATTTTTAAGGGGTGCGTCGGCGCGCGCGATCGTTACGAGCAATGCTATAAGGCGCTTCCCTTTAATGAGCCTTTGGAGCCTTTCTATCTCGGTCACGATGTCTACCAGGAGCTACAGGGCGCAACGGGGCTTTTGCGCGACAGCATTTACACGCTGAAAAACATCATTGGGGAGGACAAATTCGTTCTGGAACTCGCGTCGATGTGCTGGAATGAGGAAAAGATAGGGGAATCTCTGCGGGATGGCAACAATCGTGATCCATCGCGGGGCGCTCTGGACGCGGCGGTATGTCTGAACAACCTTGACCAATCCTCCTTTTACATGAAAATCGACAAAATTATTTCGGAAAGGTCGCTGGACCAGGTGCGTCTCGTCATACTTGGCGGGGCAACCGGGGGTATGGGCTCGTCGCTGATAGTTCCCCTTGTCAAGCGGATTAATGCGAAGTACCCACAACTGCGTGTCGATCTGGTTATTCTGGGCACTTACTTCACTATACCCCAGCGCGAGGACGAGCAAAACAAAAGCAGCGTTGACAATATCGGCACTTCCAAGGATTCGTTTTACCGCGCCTCGGATCAGCTTAAAGAGCTTTATCAAGAAAAAGTGGTAACCAACGAAAGCCGCGTGTACTATGCCGCAATTCCCGAGTTAGACCCCGGCGTCTCAGGCGATGTGTTTGAAAAAAACGGCGCCGATCGCAGGGCGCACCTTGTGGAACTGTGCGCGGCGCTTGCCGCGTTTGAAATTGCCGACAAGAAGCCGGGTTTCTATCAGACCGTTCTGTCCTACAATTTCCAAAGCACAGAGGCCGGGAATGTGGTCCGCTGGGATGATATTCCGGGCGGCAACAAGATACACAAAAAGGCTCTGCGCTTCATGAGTCTCTTAAGCCTGCTTTCTTGTCGTATTTACCCTGTTCTCGACAATGCGGAAAAAAGCGCGGAAATAGCCAAGCACCGTAGCGAACTCATAAACCGGTATTTCAAGAAAAAGGACCAGGAAACCATTGACGCCGCCATAACGGCGCTCCGCGCCTGGCTTCAGATCACTGAGCCGTATTTCACGTTTTGGGATAACATTCAGGAATACAGCAAACTGGGATTTAAGGACAGCAGAAACCCGGTTCTGTTTTTTGACCGGGAACAAATGGCCAAGCTGAAAGAAGAACTTGCCTCTCGCCAAATGTCAAAGCTCGGATCGATTCCTTTTATAAAAGAAAAATGGAGCGACATTTTGGGAAATCTTAAACCAGACGCAAAGAAAATCGCCGCCGCTTCGGATTCAACGGAGTTGCTCAAACTGCTGATACAGGATGTCTATCGCTATATACTCAATGATATAAAATAAGGAAGTGAAATAATATGGCTTTTCACCTTACGTCTTTTAATGAAAGCAAGGAACAAAAACCTGAGCCTTTAAAGCTTATTCCTCCCGGCACGATAGCCGGCTTGAACGATTGTCGGGAAAAAACCCGTGCTTATGCGGAGTCAGACCCGGACAGCCCGGAGCCGGAAAACACCCGTTCTGACCCTGCCGACCGCATACGCCGTTTTTCTGACGGTTTAAGTTGGGTGAGCGAAGAAGAAAAACAAAAAGTTATTTCGTCCCATTTCTTTTTAGACGGTCTGCGGTTTTTAATCCGTTGTGTTCTTGCGGTTTCCTACGGTGAAAAAATAACGACCGAACCCGTCGGCGTCAAGGAACGAAACGACGATAAAAAATACCCCGGACGCTCCGAATTTATCAGGAAAGTCAGCGAAGCGCTGGATATGAACGGGGTCATAGAGTTTATCCGCGCGCGGGACGGAAGGCTCCTGGGGCTTTTGTCGAAAAACGGCCCGGTGCCTTCCGTTTCGGCCGGTTTTGATTTGGAGGGGCTCCGTCTTGAAGAGAAATCAGCTTCCGAAATCATCAAGTCCCTGAGTCCTGACGACAAGCATGTGCTGCTGTACGGGCTTGCCAAGCTAAAGAACGATAAGACCCGGTGGCCCGGTCCGGTAAACTTGTACGAATACTGTTTGAGCGAACTGGATGTTTCTCCGGACGATAAGCTGGAGTCCCAGCTTGTTATTTCAGAAAAATCGGTGTTCCCTTCTCTCCGTGAAAACGACATTGAAGTGTTTTCCCCGCAGGTCCGGATATTCGCGCTTGACGAAGGTCAGCCTTTTGGTTATTCCGACATGGAGCCTCTGAAAGTTTCCGTTGAGGATAATGGCGAGACATTTACCTATGTTTTTCTGCCTCCGCTAAGCCAGGACGCATTGGAAGCCGCCTGCCGGGAGGACGGGAAGTTTGTGGTGGAATCGCTTGCCATCGGGGACAATCCGGCTTTTGACGACAAAAAACTCCTCTCGGTTTCAATAAATGCCGGAATTATCAACAATGGACGCAGGTTGAACATATCAAAAACTTATTCCGGCGATGATATACGCTACCTTTCCGGCGGCTTTCCTTCGCTTACCCTGTATGGCCCTGTTCCCGAACATGGCTGGATCACCCGCCGCAACTTGGATCGCGACGTGGTTTTGCCTTCGCCTGTGGCTTCCAATGAAAAAGGTGAAAACATCCCGCTCTCCGATATTGTATTTTCCAATCTTGACAAACCAATTAATGAAGAGGAAAAAGAATTCGTGGACACCGGCAACGAATTTTGGGTGTACAGCGGGAGAATTCCGTTGTGGCTTGGCGTAAAAAACCAAC
Source organism: Treponema sp. (assembly GCA_031254795.1). GTDB lineage: Bacteria > Spirochaetota > Spirochaetia > Treponematales > Breznakiellaceae > JAIRKH01. The sequence goes on along the minus strand of JAIRTS010000188.1, from coordinate 2,133 downwards.
AGGGCGAATGGTACGGGGGTTTGCCGCTCCGCGTCACAAGCGCTTCGGGCGAGAAATTCAGAGCGGGTCCCAAAACGCCTAATTTTATCAAACATACAATTCGTTCCCATAAGATGATTGTCGGGGCTGATATAGGCAGTTCGCGCAGCGCGTTTGTTTTTCAGATGGCGGACACCAACCGTGACACAATAAACTCCGTGCTGATCGAAGAGAGCCAGACGCTTGGCATACCGCTTACACTTTCCCAGGCCAATCAGGAAACCAGGGAAAAAAATCACCGTTTCCAGGTTATGCGTTTTTTGCCGCAACACCAGGAAAAGGAAATCAAGGGCAAAACGCCCATCGGCATTCTGCCAACAACGCTTTTCGCCAAAGAAACTGTCGCCACGCTGTACCGATCGGGAAAACTATTTCTTCTTGACCCCAAGAATATTTCAGCGGCAGGCTCCGAGAGAATTTTCTCTGATATTAAAGCGGACAGCGACGCAAAAACAATGGGCCTGCTCGCGGAAGGCATTCTGGCCATGATCGTTGACCGCGCCGTCCATTACGACTGTAACGAAATCGAATTGCATCTTTCCTATTTGCCCGAACGATACTCCGCTTTAATGTCGGCGTTTCATGAGGCCAAAGAAAAATTAGAGAAAATCGCTCCGCCTGAGAAAACCGGCCTTGCCATCAACCTGGATGAAGATAGGCTGATGTATCTGCCCGAATCGCTCGCTATCGCCAACAAATTGAAAAAAACCGATGATCCCGATTTCAAGACATCAGGCGGAGCGGTGTTTGTTGACATCGGCGACTTTACCACGGATTTTGCGATATTCGAGACTAATCAGAACGCCGGTCAGATCGTGTTGAAGGAGAACAAGTCGATTCAGTTCGCCGGACGCCAGATCATTCTGCAGCCGATATGGGACTACCTCCAGTTTAACGGGGTAAAAATCGAAGACATCTTTTCCCCCGCTGCCGAAATAAAGCCGATAATCGAAAATCTGCGCAAGCGCATTGATCAACAGAAAAAAAACAAGAGCAGAACCCTTCCCGAGGATGCGCGTCGTGATATACTCTGCCTTATTCCCTACTTTAAAAAGGAAACGCTCAAGCCGGAACTGCAAAATCTCTTTGATCTCTGCTATCTGACCGTGGTAATGATGATAAAACGGTTGGTGAGGTCATTCGCCAAAAAGGGAAACATGAGCGAAATCAAGATACTGCTGTTTGGAGGCGGAAGCTCTTTTATGCAGGATCACGATTCCAAAGTGTTTCGGTGGGACAAAGTAATGAGAGGGCGAAGGTGCCGGGCGATTAAGAAGAGCCAGGACGGCGAAGCTCTTGCGCGGGGGCTTCTCGAAGAGATCGACGAGGATCTTGACGAGGCTGCGAAAAACCAGCGCGAAAAAAGCAGGAGATCCCTTGCCGAAGAGGGCAAAAAACGCGTTGTATTCGAAATGCCTGCGGAGAATGAGCTGGTAAACGCCTATATCGCCTTCCTGAAAAATGCTCAGGCCCTCAAGGATTGGGATGTTTTCGATATTAACCGCAAGCGTCTTTCCCCCGGAGTGCTGTTCAACGTCCACAAGCCGGACAAAAGCAAAGATGGCGTTATTAAAGACCCAAACCGTTTTAGCCGTTATTACGATGACGCCTACGAATACGCCTGGAAATCCTGCGCTGCCGACAAAGAGCTTGCCAAGGTGCTTTTCGCTTATCGCATGGCATACAACACCGCCGTCGCATTCTATGCTGGAGAGGTAAAATATTGAAAGCCCTTTTTTGCCGGATACTTCTGTTGCTCTGCGCCGCCTCCGTGTTCGCTGAAAGTGCCGATGAGGTTGAGGTTGAGCACGACCCCGTGTTCGCTCAAGACGCCAATGAGGTTGAGCACGACCTCGTGTTCGCTCAAGACGCCAATGAGGTTGAGCACGACCCCGTCTATGGTGGCAGGACCGGATTGCTAACTATCACGCTGGTCATTCTGGGAATGTTGTGTATAGTTTCCATCGCTGCCGCCGGGTTTTTTGCGATTCTCTATTTCGAGACTTTGAAGAAACTAAAACAGAAAGACGCGGAACTTCCGAGGCGAACCGGCGAACGTGAAAAAAAAGCCGGCGGAAGTTACTACGATTCGCC
>JAIRTS010000171.1 GCA_031254795.1 Treponema sp. | reverse complement strand
GGCGCTGGAGACGCATTGTGCAAGGCGCTGGAGGCGTATTGCTCAAGGCGCTGGAGGTATGTTGTGCAAAGCGCTGGAGACGCATTGCGCCAAGCACTGGAGACGCATTGCTCCAAGCGCTGGAGATGTATTGCTCCAAGCGCTGGAGACATATTGCTCCAAGCTCTGGAGACGTATTGCTCCAAGCGCTGGAGGCGTATTGTGCGAGACGTTGGAGACGCATTGCTCAAGGCGCTGGAGACGTATTGTGCAAGGCGCTGGAGATGTATTGTGCAAGGCGCTGGAGACGTATTGTGCAAGGCGCTGGAGGCGCATTGCTCCAAGCGCTGGAGACGCATTGCGCCAAGCACTGGAGACGTATTGCTCCAAGCGCTGGAGATGTATTGCTCCAAGCGCTGGAGACGTATTGTGCAAAGCGCTGGAGACGTATTGTGCAAAGCGCTGGAGACGTATTGTGCAAGGCGCTGGAGACGCCACATAAAAGTGTCTGGCGCCAGACGGGGACAGCGGCGCGTCTTTTCGGATAGCGACCCGCGTGAAGTTGTTCAACAGGCGAAGCCTGTGTCTGGCGCCGCCGCCCATCTACCTCGGAGCTATCGTGTAGCTGAAGCGGCGCTCGCGCCACTCGCGCCGTCCGGGTCAAACTAATCGCGGCTTTCAAACGCCGTGACACGCCGCCCCCGCCGTTATGCGGGCGCGGCGCGGGCCGGCAGCCCATAAATCGTGGTTTTCGCGACACAAAGCGGCGCAAAGCGGCGCAAGGCGGCGCGAAAGCCTGCGCGCGACAGGCTGCTAAGGCGCCGCCCTTAGACGCCGCCCTAGGGCGCCGCCTAAGGCGCCGCCTAAGGCGCGATCTGGGCGTTCTTAAAGAAGAAGTACCCAAGCGGCGTGTAGTACATGCCGGTGATCTTGGGGTTCATCATGTAGCTCTGGGTGTAGAAATAGATAGGCCCGACAGCCGCGTCCTGGCCCACAAGGATGTCCTCGGCCTGGTGCATAAGCCTCATGCGCTCCTCGGCCACGGCGGTTGACTGCGCCTGTTTGATAAGGGCGTCAAACGCGGGGCTCGCGTACTGGGAGTTGTTGTTGCCGCCGCCTGTCAGGTACATCTCAAGGAAGTTCATGGGATCGTTGTAATCGCCGATCCAGCCGTCGCGGGCGATCTGGAAATCGCCGATCTTGCGGGTGTCAAGGAACACGGCCCAGTCCTGGTTGCTCAATGTCACGTTCACGCCGAGCGCGGTCTTCCACATGTCCTGGAGCGCTTCGGCGATGGCGCGGTGCGCGTCATTGGTGTTGTATATGTATTCGGCGACCGGGAAGCCGGCGCCTTCGGGGTAGCCCGCTTCCGCCAAAAGCCGTTTCGCTTCGGCGACGTTCTTCTCGTAATCCCCGGGCGCGATGCTGTAATAGTCCCCGCCGATTTGCCGGAAGTCGCTGCCCGCGCCCGCCGCGTCCGCGATGCCGGAAGGCACGAAGCCCGACGCGGGTTGTTGTCCCGAGCGGGTTATCTGGTTGATGATGTAGGCGCGGTCAATGGCGAGGTTAAAGGCTTTCCGCACTCTGGCGTCATTGAACGGGGCCTTTTGGGTGTTGAAGCTCACGTAGTAGGTGCCGAGATACGGAACGACCTTGAGTTCGCCTGAGTCCAAAAGCCCTTGAATTTCATCTACCGGCACGGTCTGGATATAGTCAAGCTCCTCGTTGCGGAAGCCGGCGAGCAGGGCGTTGTCGTCGTCCATGAGCGCGAAGCGGATAAGGTCGGGGCCGGTCGCCGGCTCGTAGTAGTGGGGATTCTTTTCGATGGTCAGGTGGCTGTTGTGAACCCATTCTTTCAGCCGGTACGGCCCGTTGCTGATGTAGGTCGCCGGGTTGAATGTCCACTGGTCGCCGGCGCTTTCAATGACATCCTGCCTGACCGGAAAGGTCGCCGGAAAACACGCTATCTCGTCAAAGAACGGGCAATCATAGGTGAGCGTGATTTCCACGGTCACGTCGTCAAGGGCGGCGATTCCGAGCTCGCTCTTGTCCTTTTCGCCCGCCATGATCTCATCGGCGTTCTTCACCATGGTGATCATGTAGCTGTAGTCGGCGGCGGTCGCGGGATCCACCAGGCGGCGCCATGAATACACGATGTCCTGCGCCGTGAAGGGTTTGCCGTCCGACCATTTGAGACCGGCGCGCAATGTATAGGTGTAGACGACCTCGCCGCCATCGGCGGGGGCTTTTCGCGGAGCGCTTGCCGCTAGCCCGGGGACCGCCTGCGCTATGCCGGATCCGTTGTCCTCGTACTTGTAAAGCCCTTCGAAAAGATGCTCCGCGTAAATCGCGGCGTCAACCGCCGAGTTGAGCGCCGGATCAATAGTATTCGGCTCCGAGCCGAATACAACCGTGATGCTGCTCGCCGCGGCCTCTTGCGCCGCCTGTGGCGCCGCCTCTTGCGCCGTTTCCACTGTCTTTTTCTGGCATGACGCGATACCCAGCGACAATGCCGAAACCGTCAATAATACGGATAAGATTTTCTTCATAAGAAACCTCCCTCTTGCTAATATTTCAAAACGCCGTCCGCCGCGCGGGGATGCCTCATCCTCGCGCGCCGCCGCCGTTTTACAACACATTATGCCGCGCCGCATTGCGCCGCGCCGCCGCTCTTGCGCCGCTCTTGCGCCGCCCTTCCGCGCGTTTGGGGTCACATGCGGTGGCACGCGGCCCAATGCCCGCTCGACGCTTCCCGCAACGCGGGGGCGGCTTCGGCGCACTGTTTCGCCGCCAGGGGGCAGAGCGTTCGGAACCTGCACCCGGCGGGCGCGTCCAGGGGATTTGGGATTTCGCCTTGCAGCGCGACGCGCTTTCGCGAGCGGGTGATGTTGGGGTCCGGGATGGGAACCGCCTGAAGCAGCGTCTGCGTATACGGGTGCAGCGGATGCTTGAGCAACTCGCCGCTGGGCGCCAATTCAACCAGGCTGCCCAGGTATATGACGCCTATGCGCCGCGAAATATGGCGCACCACGGAAATATCGTGCGCTATGAACAGGTAGGTGAGCTTCATCTCCGTCTGCATATCCTCCAGCATGTTCACTATTTGGGACTGGATGGACACGTCGAGCGCGGAAACCGGCTCGTCGCACACGATAAACTCCGGCTCCACGGCGAGGGCGCGGGCGATGCCCACCCGTTGCTGCTGGCCTCCCGAAAACTCGTGGGGGTACCGGTTCGCGTGTTCGCTGTTGAGCCCGACCCGCGCCAAAAGCGCCTTGATGCGATCTCTCCGCTCGCGCGCCGACCCTGCGAGGCGGTGAATGTCAATAGGCTCGCCCACGATTTCGGCGACCGTCATGCGGGGGTTCAGGGAGGAGGAGGGATCCTGAAAAATAATCTGCATCTTCCGCCTGTAGGGGAGCATGTCAACGTGGGTGATGTCTTGTCCCCGGAAAAAGATCTTTCCGGCTGTCGGTTCGTACAAGCGCAGCAACACGCGCCCGAAGGTCGTTTTGCCGCAACCCGATTCTCCCACGAGTCCCAGGGTTTCGCCCTCTTCTATATAGAGGGAAACCTGCTCAACCGCGTGTATCTGTTTTGTTTTTCCCCAGCCGGCCTTGACTTTGAAATACTTCGTGAGACCTTCAACTTCAATGAGCTTCATGGACGTTTCCCTCCGTCTTTTGAGACAAGCCAGCAGGCGACGCGGTGTCCGCTGGCGGAAAAGCCTTTCTCGCCGTGGTCGCGGTGGATGGTCGTCTTTTCGGGATGCTGCCTGACGCAGATTTTCATGCAGGATTCGCAGCGCGGGGCAAAGGGGCAGCCCGGATTCGGATCGAGCATGTTGATGGGCGAGCCTTCAATGGGTATGAGCCGGTCCGCCCTTTCTTTGTCAAGGCGGGGCATGGAGCGGAGCAGCCCTTTTGTGTAGGGGTGAAGCGGCGTGTAGAAAATGTCCTCGACCGTCCCCTGTTCCACGATGTGTCCGCCGTACATCACCCCAACGGTGTCGCAGATTTCCGCGATAGCCGCAAGGTTGTGGGTGATGAAGATGATGGCCATGCCGGTTTTTTGTTGAATGGCTTTCATAAGCTCCAGTATCTGCGCCTGAATGGTGACGTCAAGCGCGGTCGTCGGCTCGTCGGCTATTAAGAGCTGGGGCTCACAGATAAGCGCCATAGCTATCATCACCCGCTGCCTCATGCCGCCGGAAAACTCGTGCGGGTATTGGTTGAGGCGGCGCTCGGGGTTCGTGATGCCCACGAGTCTCAGCATTTCCACCGCTTTTTCACGGGCGGCTTTAGCGGAGATTCCGCCGCCGCGCTCCTTCGTGTGTTCCCGCAGCACGCTGACCAGTTGATTGCCGATGGTGTACACCGGGTTGAGGCTTTCCATGGGGTTTTGAAAGATCATGCTCATCCTGTCGCCCCGTATCTTTTCCATGTCTTTTTGGCTGTAGGAAAGGAGGTTTTCGCCCTCCAATTCCACAGACCCGTGGACGACCCGTCCGGGCGGCTCAAGCAGGCCCATCACCGCGGACGCTTCAACGCTCTTGCCGGAGCCTGATTCGCCGACAATGCCCATCACTTCGCCGTAGTGCAGCGAAAACGAGAGGCTTCCCACAGCTTTCACCTCGCCGACCGGCGTAAAAAAGGAGACTCGCAAGTCTGTCACCTTAAGCAGCGTTTTTTTCTCTTCCGCCATTTCCCGCCCCTATTTCTTTAGTCTTGGATCAAGGGCGTCCCGCAGCCCGTCTCCAAACAAGTTGAACGATAAGATCAAAAGGCTTAACAAAGCCGCGGGAATGATGAGCCGGTGCGTATATGTGTACATGCCGCCGAGCGCGTCCGAAGCGAGGGAGCCGAGGCTGGTCATGGGCGCGTTGACCCCGAGCCCGAGAAAGGACAGGAAGGATTCGAGGAATATCGCCGTCGGTATCTGGAGGCAGGTCGCGGCGACAAGCGGGCCTATGCTGTTCGGCAACAGGTGCTTGAGGATGATCCGCGCGTCGTTGGCGCCGAGCGCGCGGGCCGCGCTCACGTATTCCTGCTGTTTGAGTTGCAGTATCTGCCCCCGCACGATGCGGGCGAGGCTGGTCCAATAGAGCAGCGCGAACGCTATGAATATGGCGATGATGCTTGGCCCAAGCGAGATCATGAGCCTTCCCAGCAGGCGGGCTTGATTGTTATTGGCGAAGTCGGTGAGCAGGGGCTTGAGCGTGACCGCAAACAACAGCGCCACGAGGATGTCCGGCACCGAGTAGATGACATCCACAATGCGCATCATCACCATGTCGACTCTGCCTCCGGCATAGCCCGCGATTGAGCCGTAGAGAACGCCGATCACAAGGGTAAGAAGCGCCGCCGTGATGCCTATGATCATGGAGACGCGGGCGCCGTACATCAGGCGCACAAGCAGATCGCGCCCGTGCGAATCAGTGCCGAACACATGGGGGAACACCTTCTCCCCGGCGGCGATACGCGCCAGCTCCTGCTGGGAATAGGCGAGCGGCTTCAGGTTTTCGCTCCCGCGAACCTGCTCGTCGTAATGATACCCCATGAAAAGGGGGCCGAGGCACGCGAACAGGATGAGGAGCGCGATCACGCCAAAAGAAGCGAGCGCGATGTAATTCTTCCGAAGCCGCCGCCAGGCGTCCTCCCAGTAGGAGACGCTCTTATGTTGCGGCTCGAAGGCTTTTTTCTCCTCCACGGAAGCGGGCGCGAAAAGGTCTTCGTCTGCCGCAATCTCTCGCGCTGTCAGTATATCGGCTTCATCTTGAGAATGGCGATACCCCCCCCCGCGAGGCTGGTCAATTCCCGTTGCGGCGGGATGCGTTTCTGGCGTCGCGCGCGCCTTTCTTTTTTTACCCATGTCACACACCTCTAATTCTCATTTGCGAGTTCTATGCGCGGATCGATGATCTTGTATAGCACGTCAACCAGAAAGCTCATAATGATGACCAGCGCGGCGAAGAATATCGTTGTTCCCATGATGATCGGATAATCGCGGTTGCTGACGCTCTGAATGAAGTACCTGCCGAGACCGGGGATATTGAAGACCGTCTCCACCACGAATCCGCCGGTCAGGACGCCGGCCGTTACGGGTCCCAGATAGGTGACAACCGGAATAAGCGCGTTGCGGAGCGCGTACTTGAATATCAGCCTGGTGGTGGACGCCCCGTACGCGCGGGCGGTTTTGATGTACTCCTTGTTCAACACGTCGAGCATGGAAGAACGGGTGTAGCGGGCGATGGAACACATGGGCGTGAGCCCCAGCGTAAAGCAGGGCAGCACATAGCTTATCGCGCCCCTGCTTAAGCCGCTTGTCGGAAAAATGCGCCATACGCCGCCGGCGAAGCACACCAGCAACGCGGTCGCCACCACAAAGCCCGGAAACGCGATGCCGAGCGTGGTGATCACCTGGAGCAGGCTGTCCTGCCACTTGCCGCGCTTATACGCGGCGACGCATCCCAGCGCGACGCCCGCGAGGGTTGCCCAGAGGAGCGCAATCGCGCCGATACGCGCCGACACCGGAAACATTTCGCGGACAATCATCGCGACCGGCCTGTTTTTCTGCATTTTGAGGGACACGCCCATATCGCCCTTCATAAGGCTCGCGATGTAATTTTTAAGCTGAACGGGAAGCGGTTTGTCAAGCCCGTATTTCGCCTCCAGTTGCGCGAGCGTTTGGGCGGAAATGGCTTTCTCGCCGAGGAACGGCCCTCCCGGCACCGTGTTCATCAGCAAAAACGTCAGGCAAATGACAAACAGGAGGGTGGCGAAAGCCAAAACAATTCGTTTTATAACATAGGAGAGCATGAGTCTATCTTACTATTTCCTGAATGATTTGTCAACGACGCGGACACGCAAAATTATGACGCTAGCAGTTTGTTGCGCTTCGCGCGAGGAATGGCTTGGGGGCTGCGCGGACACCCAAGCCCCTTCAGGTCGCAATGACAGGGACGGAGAATATGGGAAGTCCGTTGAATTGTTGTATAGTATTCAATATACAATATGCGCCGGAAGGATATTTTGATTATGTTGTCCCGCCTCTTGAGGGGTTTTTGACGGTCAAAAACAAAGAAGATATAAGAGATAAATCAAAATTTATATGGACAGCCGTGATAAGATTGCCTGGATTTGCTAATAAAAAGGTGTTTGAATGGGCTTGCAATGAAGTGGCGAATAATAAGAGCATAAACACGGAAAAAGCGAAATATATAAAAATAAAAGAATGGTTATGCGTTCAATGCATGCGCATAGGTTCGTCTGATGAAGAGGCAAAAACAATAGAAGCAATAGAAAAATATATCGAGGAAAATAATTTGGCGAATGATATAAACATGATATAAACAAGGAAAGGCGTCACCATGAAATATATTTAGATGAGAACGATAAAGAAGAAAAACAGGATACAGGGAAAGGGCGTTTCGCCGGCGCGGTGACGGGCGATGCCTTGAGCGTATCTCATGCCGCCGTCTTCAGAAAGGTTCTGGACTACCGGCGCCTGCTCGCTGTCTGGGGCGCCCCTCAAAGCCCATGAGCGCCGCCGCGCGGACAATCGTAAATAAAAATGGCGCCAGCGCAAAGGCGTCGTCCCGTTTGTTTTCGCGCCGCCATTCCCGTCCGAAACTTGCCAGTCCGTCATGACAAGCCTCAATCCGTTAATACGCTTGAACCCTCGAATCATGACAAGGACACGTGGTCATCCGGTACGATGGATTCCTCCGGCTAGAATCAGTGAGCGGCTGCCGGTTGCGGGCGTTGCCGGAAACGCTCGCGTTGTCCCGCCTTGATCTGGTTGCGGGCGGGCGGTGGTTGATAAAAATATTGGGATATAATAAAATAGTCAAAGGGCGATGGCGGCAGGGCTTGTTTATGGAAAAAATTGGGAGCGCCTGACCGCACGGGGTGGCTATGATTGCTAAAAATTTTGTTGTTTTTGAAGGTGGGGACGGCAGCGGCACCACGACTCAGATTGAGCTAGCGCGGCGGCGGT
>JAIRTS010000160.1 GCA_031254795.1 Treponema sp. | reverse complement strand
CGGGTCGCCGTCATTTTTTTCGTCGAGAATTTCCTCAACGAGCGTTTTGTGCTCTTGAAACGTGGCGCGCCACGCCTCTTTATTGAGATATTCGCTCCATGCGTCAAGACAACAGCCTTTATTGAAAGCATCCTCAATGATCTCCCCTACCCGCCCATCGCCTCGACTCAAAACACCTTCTATTACAGAAATAAACGCATCCTGTACGCCGACCTTATGTCCCAACGGTTGCAGCTTGCTTCGTATAAATTCAAGTTTTCGCCGGCTTGTCTCTTCATCAAGTTGTTTCACCCATTGAAAAGGCGTGTGTGGCTTGGGAATGAATGTGCCGACATTGACATTAAAATGCATATTTGTTCTACGGGCGACTTCAAGTGTAAAATCAACTATTTCAACTTCTTCTTCAGCCACCGTACCGAGAACGCCTTCTTCGCTGTCTTCCATCGCCATTTTGACCGGCAATCCGATCATAAAGTAAAATTTCGCGCCGCGCCATCCTTTTTTCTTTGCCTCAAGGAGGATGTTGACTACGGTGTCTCGCGAAACTTCTTTGTTTATCATCATTTGCCATGAATCTACGGGCGATTCTATTGCGAATGTGAGTCCGCTCTTCCTCACTCTGGAGATTTTATCAAGAAGCGGCAAGGAAAATGTCGACACGCGCAACGATGGAAGTTGAAACGAGATGTGATCCTGAGCGTGAACGGCGTTGAGCCTGTCAATAAGCGCTTCAAGTCCGTTGTAATCGCCTGATGAAAGGGAAGAAAGGCTTATTTCATGGTACCCGCCCTCCTTGACAAATTCCGCAGCTTCCTTCTCAATAATTTCCGCCTGTTTTTGCCGCATGGGTCTATACCAATATCCCGCGTGGCAGAACCGGCATCCGTTTGGACAGCCGCGCATGATCTCCACCGCCCCGTGATGCTGGACGACTTTCATGTTCGGAATGGGAAAAACCGCGGCGTTCGCCTCCCTCCGTGAAAAACCGGCGTCAACGGCGCGGCGTACCGGCGCGCGCCTGTCTCCCGTCCACACCGAAGGATGGGAAGCCATCAATTCAAGCGCCGCCGCTTTTCCCGCTCCCGCCATTTTTAGCGCGGCGATCCGCTCCATAAGCTCAAAGAAGCCGGCTTCCGCCTCGCCGATCCAAAAAACGTCGATAAAACGGGCGTATGGCAAGGGATTTGACGCGCAGGGGCCGCCCATAATGACTATGGGCGCGTTTTCTTTTCGTTCGTCCGCGAGGAGCGGGATTCCCGCAAGCTCAAGCATCGCAAGCACGTTGGTTATGCCAAGTTCATACCCAAGCGTAAACATAAGCGCGTCAACATCCCCCAACGCGACGCCGGTGTCCAAGCCGTACAGTGGAATCGCGCCACATTTGAGAAACGCCCTGAAATCCGGCGCGGGCATAAAGGCGCGGTCGCAGGAAATATCGTCAATGCTGTTCAGACGGTTGTATAAGACGCGAAGCGCCTGGTTGGACATGCCGATTTCATACAGATCGGGAAAGGCGATGACCGTTTGCAAAGCCGCGTCTTTTCGGGCGAGCCTGCCGTATTCGCCTCCTACATAACGGACGGGTTTCTCAACCTCCAAAAGCTGTTTCCCAAAATCAAGCGGATTAATATAGCGACGGCAATTCATGGGTAAATCTTCCTCCCCTTTTCGTCTCCAATGCCGGTGTGTCTGAAAAAATACGTGTTGACGATATCGCGCCATTGCCGGGCGTTCTCAAGCTGGCGTTCCATACGCGCCTTCACGCTCTCAAAAACAGCCTGGTTAAGTTTGTCTTTCAACCCAAGCCATGCCGCAAGCATGGCTTTCACTTCATCATACCCTTCAAAATGAGAGTCATAGATATTCTGGAGCAATGTTTTTTCGTTTTTCATTATATAATCATAGGGAATTCGGTGAAAGAAAAGCAAGAGTTCTTCGGGACACGCCGCCGGATCCGCAAAAATCGCGGCGTTTTTGGGCGCGTATTGCTCCGTGTAGCCGGAGCCTGATGGCGTTCTGTCTACGCCAATAGCTTTATAGTCAGCCCGGTGGTACGTTCCCCATTTTGAAAATTCATACGCCTCGATATTTGGTCCATAATGATGACCGGACTCCACCATGAAGCAAACGCCGAAAGGGGCGTTGTATTTTTGGTACGTTGGATATGAATCAAGGAGGATTTTCGCAACGTTCCGGCTGACGCTTTCATGCTGAGGAAACGTCAGCCGACTCCACTCATCCGCGATTTTATGCGGAGATAGAGAAGGGTTCCACGCCATGCGTCCATAGCCGAAAAGATTCGCCTGCGCCAGAGTATGCCCGGTCCAGTTGCCGTCTAGCCCCGTGTTCCCCACGGCGGCAAGCCCGTCAATGCGTCCGCTCGCAAGGAGCGCGCGGATTGTTCCACTCTCTGCGTTTTCCGCGGCGTCCCCATATCCAGAATCGAATTTCAACACATCGCTCCACATCCACGGCAGGAAGCACAGATCGATCTGTTGTCCCGTGTATTCCTGGGTTATCTGCAACTCCATGGCGCACCGAGTCTTTTCAAGCGCGCCGAATAGCGGGGACACCGGCTCCCGCACCTGAAAATCGTAGGGGCCATGCTTTATTTGCAGGATGACATTATCGTCAAACCGTCCGTCAAGGGGCTTGAAATTGTCAAAGGCGGCGCGAGCGCGGTCAATGGCGGCGTCCCGCCAATCCTGGACGCAGTTATACACAAAACACCGCCACACGACCGTTCCGTTGTACGGCGCGAGCGCTTTCGCGAGCATATTCGCGCCTTCCGCGTGGTCTCTCCCGTACCGGAACGGTCC
>JAIRTS010000164.1 GCA_031254795.1 Treponema sp. | reverse complement strand
GGAAAAAATTGGGAGCGCCTGACCGCACGGGGTGGCTATGATTGCTAAAAATTTTGTTGTTTTTGAAGGTGGGGACGGCAGCGGCACCACGACTCAGATTGAGCTAGCGCGGCGGCGGTTTGAGAAAGAAAACATGGAACGCCGCCTCCCTCCGTTGTGGACGACCAGCGAGCCGACGGACGGCGCGATAGGCGTTCTCATACGCTCCGTGTTGCGGGGCGAGCTTGCGGTGCGAGCCGAAACGCTGGCGCGTCTTTTTTCCGCGGATCGCAGTGAGCATGTTTTTGCCGAAAACGGCGTGATAGACCGATGCAGCCGCGGCGAACTTGTGGTCTCAGACCGGTATGCGCTTTCTTCTCTGGCATACCAAGGCATTGATTGTGGAGATGCGTTGCCGAAAGCGCTCAACGAGGAATTTCCGGCGCCGGAAATGCTTTTTTTCTTTGACATTGATCCGGAAGTCGCTTTGAAACGCATGGAAAACCGGCGGATTAGGGAGATATTCGAATATCTTGATTTTCAGGCGCTGGTGCGGGAACGATACAAAGCGTTGTTGCCGTGGTACGAAGAAAAAGGCGCCATAATAGTCACAATAGACGCGGCGAAAGCGCCGGATGAGGTTGCCGAAGACGTGTGGAACGCCTTGAAAAAGACGAGCTTGTTCAAAGCCGCGTATGAATCACGGGCATGAAACAGTGTTTTAGGCCGGCTCCAAAAAAACCGATACATAAGGAAACGGTATGGTGAAGAAACGTCGCGGCGCTTTTATAGTATTGGGAATTTTTCTCTTTTTCGCAGGGATTTCGCGGCTCGGCGCTTATTATGTTGAGTATAAGGAACAATACTACCGGCTTTACCACCTTCATTACATCCAGTACCCCGATGACACCATGGAGAATATTCACTGGCTTGAGATGGCGCTCAAAGCCGACTTCGCCAATCCGTTGCATGCCATCGCCTTGGTTGAAAACGAGGTTCAATACGAAAAGTACCGCTATCTTTTTATGATGCATCTGAATTTAAAAATGATAGAACAGTACCTGTTTTTGGGAAACAAATGGAACAAACGGTACGCCTATTTTTATAACGCGCCATTTAAGGAGCAGAACCTCGAAAGTCTTGAAACCGCTGAAATATGCTACCGCGCGGCGCTTGCGTATTGGAAAGACGCCAAGGAGTGGGCTGAAAAAGCGCAGGCGCGGAGATTCAGATTCATTATTCTGGAGCGCGTTCAGTTTTGGCAGGACGAAGCGGGCAGAATAGAACGCAAAGAGCTTGATTACGAAAAAATCATAAACCGCGAGCTTGCCAACATACAAAAGACGCGGGAAGCGTTTGAGAAGATGCCGTGACGGGAACGTCGCGGGGCTAGCGAACATAGCTCGGCGAACTTGGTTCGCTGAACCCCGTAATGCGGCGCGGACAAGCTGCCCGCCTTTCATTTCAGGGCGCCTGCCTATCTCCGCGCCGTCTGCCATCGGCGGCGGATTATTCTAAAACCTTGTGACTCCGGTTATAGTAAAGGGCGTCTCCACAGACTGGCTCAGATTCGGGAAGTCGCCCCTAATAGTAAACCCGCCTTCGCAGACGTAGGGAACGTTCGTCCTGCGGCTTGCGACCAGCGCCCCTATCTCGCGTACCAGCGGGAGCGTAGTTATCGTCGCATTGATCGGTATCACAGCCTTCTGATTAGCCTCGATTTCTGTCTTATTCGGCGCCGCGCCGTCCATCCATTGGCTGCCGTTCACGGCAAGCGTGTATGCCAGAGACTCAAGCGTTATGGAAAAATTGTTTTTGTTCTCAACCTCGAATCCGATGGTGAAATCAATTTTTGAGTTTCCCGCCAGAAGCCCCTCAAAAATGTTGACGTTCCTCACCGTAAGCCCCGTAAACCGGATCGAAGGAGGCTTGAGCAACGGAATCTTGCCCGCCAGATCGTGGGAGAGCGCTTCGCCGGCAAAAGCCGGAATCGCGGCTAAACCGGATGTAAGCGTTAAAACGCCGTCCGCTTCGCCTGTCGCGAGCAATGTTTGGAACGCGTCATAAAGGTCCGCGTAATTCACGTCCACTTGTATCGCAACCGGTGAAACCGAATGCGCGGCAAGCGGCGCGGCGCGTTCAACGCCGCTTTTGACAAAGGAATTGTTATTAACCGAATAATCCCACTCCATGTTCGGGAATGGAATCTCAAACGCATTGGGATTTTCCACATCAAAACTGCACTTCAAGGTGACGCCGGTAAAATCAATGGCGCCGATGGAGAGCGCCATGCCGGAAAATCGCGGCGCCTGTAAAAGCGGCATCATCCCCTCCACCTCAAATGGCAATTTTTTTTCTCCAAGAACAGGAATGTCAAACGCCGCCGTTAACACAATCTTGAATCCGGTTTCTTTCGCTCCGTTTTTGGAAGCGTCCTTCACCGAAGCTATTGTGTTGTACAGATCCGCGTAATCCACATGGAACGGCACATCCACTATAGCGGCGTTTTTCGCCTTGATATTCGCCCCGCCCTCAATGGCGCCGGTTGTCACTTTAGCGTCCGCTATAAACACTTCCCACTCAATATACGGAAACGGTATTGCGACAGGATACGGATTTTCCACATTGATTTTGCACAGTCCGTCCGCGCCTGTAAAGGCGATCCCTGTTAATTCCACCGAGTTGAGCGAAATAACGGGGTCTTTCATAGCATCTTCCATAGAGAGCGATTTGCAGGCGCCCAGGCACAGGGTTACGATGAACATCGTCAAAATTCTTGTTTTCACATTTTCTCCTTTGACACGGGAAAAGGAAGAAGGTGGAATTTCACCTTTTTGGGGAACACGCGGGTACGCCAGCCCTCAAAGGGCGGGGACGCTCCCTTTTTCACTTCATTTTCCCGCTATTTTTTCTTGATTATATCAAATCCACAGTATGGAACAAGCGCCTTTGGAAGCCGCACCGAGCCGTCTTCCCGCTGGAAATTTTCCAAAACCGCGACAATCGCCCGTGAAACGGCTATAGCCGTGCCGTTGAGCATGTGGACGAACTTGTTTTTGCCATCATCATCCTTGTATTTGACGTTGAGCCGCCGCGCCTGATAGTCGGTGCAATTTGAAGTTGAGGTCACTTCCCCCCACTCGCCGTCGCCCCGTCCGGGCATCCACGCTTCGATGTCCCACTTGCGGTACGCGGGCGCTCCGAGATCGCCGGTACAGGTGTCGACAACCCGAAAGGGGATTTCAAGACCAGAGAAAATCTCCTCTTCAACGGAGCGCAGATACTCGTGAAGTTCGTCCGATTCTTCCGGCAGGCAGTATACGAACATTTCCAGCTTGGTGAATTGATGAACGCGGTACAGCCCTTTGGAAAACTGTCCGGCGGCTCCGGCCTCCCGCCTGAAACAGTGGGAAAGCCCCGCCATTTTAAGCGGAAGCTTGTCCTTTGCGATGATCGTGTTGGAATAGTAGCCGCCCAGCGTGATTTCGGCGGTTCCCACAAGGCAGGCGCGTTCCCCTTCAAGGGCGTACACATTGGATTCGGCGCCTCGCGGATTAAAACCGATGCCTTCAAGCACTTCTTCTTTGGCGATATCGGGCGTAATAAATGGGATGAAGCCCTTTTGTCGCAGAATATCAAAGGCGTAACGCACAAGCCCCAATTCCAGAAACACGCCTTCATTTTTAAGGTAGTAAAATTTGACGCCGGAAACCTTGGCGGCGGCCTCAAAGTCGATGATGTCCAACTCCTGTCCAAGCTGCACATGATCTTTGGGCGCAAAGCCGAATTTCACCGGCTCCCCTATGCGCTTGATTTCCAGATTGTCCTTGTCTTCCTTGCCGATTGGGGCGTCGGGATGCGCCATGTTCGGGATACGGCGGGCTTCGGCGCCCAAATCCGCTTCTACTTTCGCCAGTTCCGCTTCGGCCGCGGCGATGTCTTCTTTAAGTCTCTTGCCTTCTTCAATAAGAGCCGAACGTTGTTCGCTTTCCAGCTTGCCCTTCATGGCGGCGGCATTCGCGTTTCGCCGTTGTTGCAGCTGCTGAAGCGCGGTGGTCAGTTCCGTCCGGCGGCGGTAAAGGGACGCAACCGCGTCCGCGTCCGCTTTCATAAACCGGACGGCAATGTTTTCTTTAACCGCCGGGAGGTTTTCCACAATGAAATGGTAGTCTAGCATGAGGCAATTCTACCGATAGCCGGGGAATATTTCAAGCGCCGCGCCGCGTCATCGAAAAAGCGCCGCGAATGAACCACCCCGCCAGGCAGACATGGACGTCAATCCGCGGCGTCTTGCCGCCGGCGCGCCCCAGAGCCACAGGCCGGAATATTTTCAAGTTTAATCTTTGGGGGCTGTAACACCCCGCCGCTCTGACCCGCGCTTTATTGACGGCGGCTTGGCGGCGGCTCCTTGCAAAACCCGGAAAACCATGCTATAATCTCTTGCCGTGAGCGGCTTTTTTACCATTCATCATACTGAAAAATCAGCCCGCGCCGGCGAGATGATCCTGCCGCATGGAA
>JAIRTS010000114.1 GCA_031254795.1 Treponema sp. | reverse complement strand
AAATGACGATGGAGCCGCGAATGGGGCTGACGTTTGAGCAGGTATGGGCCGCGTTGATGGAATTGCGGGAGGCTCAGAAGGAGACCGACCGGCAGTTAAAGGAAAGCAGCGCGGACTTTGACAGGCGGATGCAAGAGACCGACCGGCAGTTGAAGGAGAGCAACGCGGAGACCAACAAAGAAATCAAGGCGCTCTCAAAAAACATCGGAGGACTAAACAACTCGCTCGGCAAACTGATCGAGCGGATGTTCTCCGCCCGGCTTTGGAACAAGTTCAACGCGCTCGGCTACGAATTCACCAAGGGCGCCAACGAAGTGGTGTTCATAGAGAACGACCGCGCCATAGCTGAGGTGGACATATTCCTTGAGAATGGCGAGTACGCGATGCCGGTGGAAGTCAAGACGCATTTGAGACTGGAAGATGTAAACGAGCATATAAAGCGGATAGAGCTGATACGAGGCTATATGGACAGACGGGGGGACAAGCGGCGACTGGTGGGGGCGGTTGCCGGCGGGATTGCGCCTGAAAACACGCGGGATTACGCGCAGAAGCAGGGTCTGTATGTGTTGGAGCAGTCCGGAGAATCGGTGGATATAGCGAAAGCGCCCGAAGGGTTCACGGCGCGGATCTGGTGAGGCGATCCAAGCGCCGGTTTGCAGAAAACCGCGCGGACGCATCTCCGCAGAGCACTAAACTTCATAAATATTCAAAAATTTGAACATGAACCACACGAACAAACACAAATTTCTGCTTTGAAGGCTTTGAATTTGCCTTTTTTCTCATATTCCATCTCAAATCGCGCCGGCAATCCAGGTGAAGTCCCGGTTATCGAAACGGCATTCTGCGAGGTTTGTGTGAATCAAGCCGCTTTTTCACGCGTGATCTCGAAAAAAAAGGATGACGCGCCTTGTTCGCATGGTTCGTATTGAGGCGTTAAACATAACAAGGGCGCAAAAGCGCAGTTAAATGCAAAATTTAAAAAAAGACCTTGTTTTTTTCAAGAATTGATTTATAATACAGATAGGAGAGAGTTTCTATGAAAACCATATATAAACACAAATTTTGGATAACCGGCTTGCAATGCGCGATAATCGCCATAACAACGCTTGCATGCAACATTGGTATGGGTGATATTGTAGACCTTGAAGCTCCTGCAATTACAATAACGTCCCCCGAAAGTTTGAGTTACGTTGGAAAACGCTTCGCCATAACCGGAACTTGCGCGGACAATGTGAAAGTCACCGCCATAGAAGTGCAGACGATCCCGCAATCAACAACCCTGAGGTACGAGGTTGCTATGAAAGGGAATGAGGAGTGGATCGCGAACGTTGAGCTTGAGGAAGAGGGAGAGTACACGTTCCGCGTCATCGCCATTGACCAGAACCGGAACACTTCCGTAAATTCTGTAAAACAAATCACGTTGCTTGCGGACTTTGATCCTCCGACATTTAAAAACATTGAAATTGACCGGGGCGGAGGAAACGCGGCGTCCTTGTTGCCGGTAGATGGCGAAGGTGGGCTGGAAGCGTTGAACGCCGGTGAGTACGCCGACATTGACTATTTTCAAAACGAATCGTTCAAGATAAAAGCGGACTTGGTTGAAAATATGGGCATACAAGACAACGCGGAGCTTGAACTCTATGACGAAGCGGAAAATCTTTTTCTTTCAAAAAGGCGAACCGGAGGCTCTCTGTTCGCGCCGGAATGGGAAATAACGGCGAGCGATATCAACGCGGCGGCCGCGGACAAAAGTATAACCATCAATCCTGCGGAAAGACACTATTTCAAGGTGAAAATAAAATCTGCGGATGACGCGGGCAACGCGCCGAGGGAAAACGAGTATTGGTACCTGTGCTGGTATCCCAACGCGGACAAACCCCGCATATCATCCGATTTTGAAAACGGCGGCGGCATAGTTACGGCAAAAGACAGCATGATTCCCGTTCATATATTCGACGATGACAATCTTGACAAGATTTATTATAAGATATACGGCGTGAGCGAGTGGAACGGACTGCCAGGCGGCGATGATGACGCCAAATTTGCGTCCCTGCGGGAAACCGCCATCGCTTCTTTTACAGAATATTCTCCAGCCGGGGGACAGGAAATAGGCCGGGAAACAACCAGCATGACGGTCACCTCCCCTTCGGAAAACGGAGATTTTCGCATCGCGGTTTTTGCTAAAGACAAAAAAGCGTCCGGCGCGGAGGCGGTCTGGAGCCACAGGGCGTTCCGGTTAACCGTAACGGACGATACGGTTCCGATCATTATGGTGGAGTATCCCGCTGAAAATGAAACGCCCCCATTGAGGGCTGGCGAGAACTCCAGTCTGTTCCTGGATATTAAAGGCTATTCCATAGACAAAGCCGGTACAACGAAGGTGTTGCTCGCGTACGTTTCAAGCGGAAAAAGCATGAAGGATGTCGAGGATGCGCTTGAAAAGGCCGCCGTCCAGAGCGGGGGGGGGGGGGGGACTCCTGAACCCGTTGACGGCGTAAAGATTTGGCGGGCTACATTATCTGACGAAACAGATGAGCCGATAGGCGGTTCGTCTTATAAAAAGCGCTCATTTGAGTTCGCCGTCAAGTCGACTGACATCGACAACGCGCCGCGGCGTTTTGTTCTGTACGCGGAAAACGCCTCCAGCGGAAAGACATTCAAGAATTTCAATGTCCTGGGAAACAAGCAGGGACCCTCCATTAAGATAGAGTACAAGGACGCCGTCGGGTATTGGTGGGATATGGCCGACGTTCATGTGCATACGCATGACAAGGGCAGGGATTTGGATTTGCGGATAACGGTCACGCCCACCGCTCCGATCAGCGCGCTCTCTGTAACGGAGGGAGCGCGCCCGGTCGCGCTCCACCAAAACGAGGAACCCGCGGACATCCCTCAGGACATCCCGGCGGGCGCGGTCGTCAAATTCGTTGTGGATGACGTGAGCGTGTTTCAAAATGACGCCGAAGGCGCCACTAGAATTTACGAGTTTCGTGTGGAAGACACGCTGGGGAACGTGACGCGCGCGCAAAAAACGGTGATTATCTCCACCATGCCGCTCCTTGAAAGAATAACAAGCGACATGTCCAACCGCACATTCGCGGCGGGCGAAACAATCACGATCCGGGCGGTGTTCTCCGCTCCTGTGAAAATCTCCGGCGCGATGGCGGCTCCACGCGCCGCTCTTTTCTACGGCGAGTCCGACCTCACGCCTAAATACGCGGAGTACCGCAAAGGCGCCGGAAGCGCGAGCCTCGAATTTGAGTTCACCGTCCCGCCGGGCGCGAAATCCGACAGACTGCTGACCAAAGATTCTCTGTTGCTGGAAAACGAGAGGTCGATAACTCCGCTGGACAGTGACACGCCGGTGCGGGTGTCCGCGCTTGTGAACGAGAGGCATTTGCAAGGCCAGAAAGAGTTTAAACTGGACGGGGTCGCGCCGCGCGTCACGAGCGTAAGCGCCGGATCACGCGAGGAATGGTACAAGGAGGGGAACGTCATTGAAATCGGCGTCACAATTGACAAGAGCGTTCTCGTGGGAGGAAGTCCAAAACTGAGGCTGTCGACAAGCGGGAGTCCTCAGGCTATAGATGCGTCGTTTGTCCGAATTGAGCCGGCAGGCGGAGGGACTGTTCTTGTGTTCAGCTACAGGGTGTCAGGCGGTTTTACGGCGCCGGGATTTCCGCAACGAACGGACGCCTGGAACAATAACGTGACGTTGCGCTATAACGCGATTCTGGATGCGGACGTTGTGACGGACATGGCGGGCAATGCCCTTGACCCGCAATTCGCAGACGGGAGCGACTTAAAAAACAGCGGAGGAACACCCATAAGGATAGACACAACCTCGCCCGGCGCTCTTTCTTTGAAAGTAGGGGGGGCGCGGGCCGCAGGGAGTTACGGCGCTTCAACAATGTTTGCCGTGGACGGCGGAGAACCCGGCGCGACCATTGAATACACCATTACAAGCGGAAGCCAATGGGCCGATTACTCCGCTCCTTTTATGGTTTCCACGACTTCGGGCGACATTTACGCGCGGCAGAAAGACGCGGCCGGCAATTACTCCGGGCCGTCAAACCCCAGCAAGGTTACAATAGCGAGCGGCGCCCCATTTCTCGCGGCGATCACGTGCGACATTCCCGACGGCACGTATCCACGGGGAGAGACGCTGCCCTTCAAGCTCACCTTTGTGAGCAGCGCAGGCGGCAAGGTGCATACAAACGGCGCAACCGGGCCCACTATCACGATTGAAGGTGGAAGCGCCGGCGACACCAAAAATGTGGTCGTCCCGGTAACGCCCATTCCAACGAACGCCCCAGACAGCAGTCTCTATTTTTACTACACTATTCCCGAAGGCGTCGTTATGAATCCGGTGAAAATCACGGACATAAACCTCGCCGGCGTCAAGAGCGGCGGCGGTTTGGCTGATCCAACCTACAACCAGACCGATGGGGACAGATTATTCATCAGACCCGGTGTCAAAATACTCGCCACCACTCCCCAAATTGCGGGATACGCGCCCGCAAAAGGCGGAGGCGGAATTTTAGGCGCCGATGGCACAATCCGCCTCACGTTTGACAGGGAGATGTGGCCCGAAAGCGGAACCATAACGATAGAGCCGAATTATGGAGCGACTACGTGGGTCGCGCCGCCTGTTTTGTCAAGCGAAGATTTTGAGAAGGTGTTCAGCGCGCTTTCCCCCGCTACAAAGCAGGCCATTATGCAGACGGATCCAGAGACATCCATAAACCCCAAGCTTGACGCAATCACAGGAAGGCCATTGGGTCCGTATCTTAAAACCACGCACGGACTGAATATGACGGGCGCTAACGCGACGCCCGATCTCACTACAAAATACGTGTTGAAATTCGACGCGCAACTTGCGGGAACGAGCGTTGAAGCGCAAAACTTCAGGAAAGCGTTCAAAGCGGCGGGTTACCACAAGCAGGTTATTGAAGTCACCTCCCCGGCGGTTACGGGCGCCGGCGCGAATACAATCGTTATAACGCCGCCGGAACCGCTTCCCAATGGGAGAAACTGGCAACTCTATATGGACGCGGGCGCTTTCAGGGACGCGGCGGGCAATCTTTCCGGGGAAATAAAGGGAAGCGCAAGCACGGATACATCTACTGCGGAGTATACGTTCTGGTCGGACAAGGTCGCCGCGCCGGTCATCCGCGTGGACAGGGTGTCCACGAATGATGTCAATGTGGCGGTTATAGACGCGGACGTACGCATCGACACTGAAACGCCGGACGCCACAATCATGTATGGGACAAGTGAGGCGCGGGTAGTAACGGCTAACCAAAACGCTATCTATCCCACTGTTCAAACAGAGGATAATCCTGACATTGTTATTTCTATTCTTACGGCTATAAATCCAGCCACACCGTACCTCTCTCCTTCAATAATAACCATCGGTGACCACGATCTTTACACAGCCCGCAAGGATTATGTAGCGGCGAAGGCTGTGAAAACAGGCTTTACAGATTCAGAGGTGGAGTACGAGGGCGTGTTTAAGAGCCTCATCGTATACAGGCTTGAAACCTATAGGACAATTAATGAAAGTTCAGAAAAAAAAATGTTGGGAAATGCGGATGAGTCAAACTACCTGAAGTTGGAAGGCGCGACTATCGCCAACGCGTCATCGTCCATAGCGGGCTTCCCGCTAAAAAACAACGATATGACCGGAAGATACAGTCTGTATATGCGCAAAAAAACATCGCTTGTCGATAAGTATGTTGATTTCGTGTGGATAAGTTATGAAATAACGTCGGAATGGTATCAATGCGCGGTGGTAGTGAGCAACAAAACTTTGATAGAGGATGGCAAGCCTACTTTTTCCCATGTGAACTCGGGCTATACAGGTTCCGATTGGGAAACTGGACAGCATTTCAAGCGCACATACGGTACGTATGGCTTAAACACGACATGGGAACAACCACTCCAATGAGGAAAGAAAAATGAACAAATTCAAGCTGATAGCGATAACAAGAATTGTACCGTGCGTCGCGCTTGCCGCCGCCTTTTTCTCATGTCAACACGGTCTCGGCGAATCGGTCGATATGAAGGGGCCTGTATTGACGATAACCAAGCCCGCGTTTATGGATCCGGTGAACGCTTCGGGCATTGAGATTGAGGGATCTCTGCAGGATGATTCATCCGTTGAAAGCCTTGTCATCAAAATGGAAGGGACGAACAAAACGTGGCGCAACTTTCGCGGCGAATGGCAGGAAAACAACGGAGACGGCGTGTGGAAGCCGATGCCCCCGGATAAGGCGGAATGGAGACCCACGGGCGGAGCCACGGACCCGATTCATTTCAAGGTGACGATCAACCCAGGACTTGAAAAAGACGGCAACTGGACGATTGACATAACCGCGTTTGACGCGAACAGGAACGCAAGCAAGGACTCCATAGCCCAGATTATGGTTTCGTACGACGCGACGCCACCAGTCGCGCGCGTCATTCTTCCGGAACTTGAGAACAACCCGGCTGATCTTGACCGCTACCAGATCAGGGACATAAACGCGGTTGGCAGGCTTTTGAACGGAGACCTTGTTATAAAATGGCAGATTAACGATGATGTTTCCGTTAAAAAGTTGCGCATACTGTTGTACAGAGACGGCGACGAAAAGGCGGCTTACGACACCGATAATGACGCGGATGTACAGACGGAGCTTGGATACGGAGACGGACGCAACGCGCAGCGCAATGGGGAGGTCGCGATTAAAAAAGAGAAGTTGCCGGCCTCACGAACAAAGCTTAAAATCGTCACAGTGGTGTGGGACAACGCGGGAAATGAAAACAAGGATTGGCACGGCTGGTTTGTGTACGAGCCGGATGCCGACGCGCCGTGGACGCAACTTCCCGCCGCGTCCGATGTTTCCGCCATTGCAAACTACACCTACTATCCGGGCGGGAATTTTTCAGCCCAGGCTTTTGACGATGACGGGGTTTTATCGGTTACGGCGGCTGTTTACGCCGCAAACCCGCTTGCCGGCGTGAATTTTTCGACCACGCCGATTCTGAGTGAGACGATTCCCAATCCGCGTGAGTCAAGGTCTTTCAACTGGAAGCTCCCGCTACTTCCAAGCGACGCGGGAAACTACAAAATCGCGGCGACCGCGACGGATATAAACGGGACGCCAAGCGAAGAGGCGATTGGGTATTTCAGCATTGTCGACATATCGAATCCGAACGTGGCGGTTTCATCGTTGAGCGATTCGGCCCCCCTGTTCGGGGACGCCCTTGGAAATTTCACCATAGAGGGCGCGGCGGATGATGATTCCGACCCGGTGGAGTTGAAAATGGTGTGGATCAATCCAGCGTCTCCGGCATCCCAGCTTTCCTACATGAGTAGCGCGTACTCCGGTTGGGACGCGGCGGACGGAAGCGCCGATTCTGATGGAAACCGCGTTTATGGGATACAGCTTGGCAGTGCCTATAAAGAGAGCGGGCGCATGGCAAAAAATTTCTCGCGAAACTTCAACTTGTTCACGGATCTTGGCATAAGCGCCACGACGCCGCTTAAAAATCAAGTGTTTATATTCCGCGTCAAAGACAATAGCGGCAAATACCTTGTCCGATCATGGACAACGCCGGGCGACAGTACGCCTCCTTTTCTCTCAATAGAGAAAGCGCATGTGTACGACAGCGCCGGAAACGAAAAATCGAGATCGCCGTACGCAATCACCGAAAGCCTCACCCTCCCCGCCTTTGAAAGCGGAGACATGGTCGCTGTCGAGGGAAGATGGAGCGATGATTCCACAGACGTATGGGCGGACAAGACAAAAATGGGCGCGTTCACGGTCAAGTGGAACGGCGCGGCGCTTCCCGCCTCTTCTTCTTTAGGGGCGGACGGCGTGTGGATAACAGGAAAGACCGGCGTTCCGTCAGATTCGGCGATTGCCGTTGTAACCGCTGAACTGAGGGATCTGACCGGAAACGCGGCGACCGCCGCGACCAGTTTCACGGTTACCACAAGCAAGGCGCAACTGCTCCGCATTTCAAGCGACAAGGATGACGGCGTGTACAACTCGGGCGATATTCCGATATACCTTGAGTTCAATCTGGATGTCACGCTAAAAAGCTCTCCGACTCTGAGGCTTAACAACAAGAACACCGTAAGCTACAGCGGCAACGGGAATAACGGCAATCCCGCAAACGGCGTGGGTAAAAAATTCTATTTCATCTATTCGATTCCAGCCGACCATAGCGGGGACACGACAACCTATGGCGACGGGTTGCTTGACGTGAGCGCCATAAACGGCGGAACGTTTGAGTCCGCCGCAGATGGGACGGCGGTTGCAACGAATCGTACGGCTTCAAACGCGCTTAACGCGTCAAGGCGCATCAAAATAGACACGATGAAACCGGCGCTTTCCTCCATAACCGCAATCACCGGCGCGGGGCATTACAAGGCGGGCGCTGAAATATACCTGAAAGCCGCTTTCAACGAAGACATTGATATCACCGGATCGCCTTTCCTCTCCTTGAGCAGCGGCGCGAACGCGAAAGCCGTATATGTGAACGCCATGGGATCGAATTCCCTGATGTTTAAGTACACCGCCAGCGCCGGGGAGAACGCTTCGCCTCTGACGGCAAGCGGCTTCTCTCTCAATGGCGGAGCCATTGCGGATAAGGGCGGAAACGCCTTTGACGCGGGCGCCGCACTTCCAAGCGGCGGCGCGTTGGACAAGACGCTGGTGATCGACACCGTCAAGCCTAATCCTCCTGCCATTAATGGCATAAGCGCGGGTACTTATACCACGGCGCGGTCTTTCACGTTGGGAAACGCCGATTCAGGCGCGACTGTGGAGTACTCCATTGACAACGGCGCGAGTTGGGCCGGGTATACGGGGGCGGTGGCTCTCAATTACAACGGGACGTTTGCCATAACCGCGCGTCAAACGGACGAAGCCGGCAATGTCTCCGATAAAGCGGCGTCCATTGCCGTTACAATCGAACTGAGCGGCCAGCTTCCGCTTTTCAGCGCCATAACGACGGATACGACTTCCGGAAATTACACAACCCGCAAGACGATAAAGATTTACTTTAATCTCACCAGAAACATAGGCAGTGTAACCGGCGTTCCTCCGTCCATCACGGTGAACGCGAAAAGCGGCGGAAAAACAGTCAACTACACAGGCTATGAGGAAGCCAACACCAGGCTTGTATTTGAGTACACCGTGGACTCTGGAGACAACGCCAGCCCGCTTGTGGTTACGGCTTTTAACCCAAATGGCGCGTCCTTCGCCAGCGGCGGATCTATAAGCGAGATTCCAACGGCTTCTTTCGGCTCCCAGGGGCTGGAGTCTTACGCCAGTCTGATCATAGACACAAGCGAGCTTTTGTTTGAGACGGCGGAATTTGACGCCGCAGATCCGGCTGGTCCGTTCCTTGTCCTTGTGTTCAACAAAAAGATTTACAAGGGAAGCGGGAACATCACGATAAGCCAGAGCGAGACGGATTACAAAGCGCCGATAGTTATGACACGAGAGCGGTTCAACGAGTTGAATGGGAGCAATCGCGCGCAGGGAGCGTTGTCCCCCCACTACAGCTACACGACAAATGGCGCGGACGCAAACGGATCCGCAGACACAACAGGAAAGTATGTGTTGAATTATGACAAGGATCCCAACGACTCTTCGCTTGTTTTCCTGTCGCGCGGCGCCGCGAGCGCCCATGTTGTAACAATGAGCGTGAGATCAAATTACACGGCTCTTGACAATGCCAGTGCGGATGGAAAAGGGAGGTTGAAGATAAAGCTCACAGACTCGTATGCGCTTGAAGTCAAGGGCGCGAACTACGAGTTCAATTTTGGGGCTGGCATTGTACAAGATTCATTCGGCAAAACAAACGCATTGTACAACTCCGCAAACGAGAGCCTGCCAGCGAAGAAAACCGTTTATTATCCGGGTGTGGAAAAGCCTGTTATCCGCGTTGAGAAAGGGAAAGAGAGGTTAGTGCAAGTACCTGACAGCGCCAGATCTGATTATAGGACTCCCTATTGGACAACAAATCCGACAATCAGTTTTACCGAGCCTGGAGATCTGACCGGATGGGATTATGTGAAAGATTATTACGCAACTGGTCTTGAACGAGAGTTTGTTCGTAAAACCGACAATGGGTGGCGTGCTATTAGTCTTAGCGGAGATAACGACAAGGTAGGAATACAAGTTAATGCTGGAACAAACTCGACATATTCCACTATTAAAACCAGTTTAAAGGAAAATGATGATCCAGACGAATGGATACAAACATCAGTAACTAATAGTGTCCAAAACTATAACGTATATTATTATAATTCAACTGATAATACAATTGGAGTTTCATGGAGCGCTATTCCCAGTGGGTGTCAAATCTATGAAGGGACGGATATATATCTCAAGAAAAGCGCCATCGTTTCAGTATCAACGTGGACGGAGATGTTCTATTTGCCAATTGAAGAGTATTACCAAAAGGTAGACAGCGGAATTGTAGTTACCGATACCGGTACAGAGGGGGCCGTTCTAGTTAAAGGCTACTGGGTGAAAGATGGCTCCTCAGCAATGGCGAATACGGCTGGAGCGGTTCAAGCGTACAAAGTCACCTACCCTTATACAATAGCAATCGCCGAACAGCCGCTCACCGCGCGTCTGCGCATAGACTGCCGTACGCCCGGCGCGGAAATCAGGTACGGTATGGAGGACAACGAAACTTCCGACATCAAGACTTCTGAAGGAACTCCTCCTACGGCTAGGGGGATTACTATGCCTACTGTGATCTCTACATCATATACTGGCGCGTTGACGCTTGGAAACGCCTCCAATAAAACCAGCGGATTCAAATACGGGATAATAGCGACTGCGGAAAAAGACGGTAAAACGGAAACCGCTTGCGAGGCGGCCTACCGTTCTGTGCTTATTTATGGCGGAATTGCTTTGGATGACGGCCTTGGGGATGAAAAGACCGTACAGCTTTGGGTGCGGGGTGGGGACTCTACGTTGCCCGGTCAAAACATGACGCCCGGTTTCCCCATCAGTTGGGACGACAGCGACTACAAAGGAATACGGCTTATGACAAAAGACGACGATGTCGGCGGCTGGTACTGGGTGACGTGGGAACTGGCCACAGCCGCATACGTTCATTTCGTAGAAGGCTCCACTCCGGAGACTGTCAACGACGCCCAAAACGGACCGTTGCGGTGGAAATGGAGCAAAAATGCGTGGACGCTCCAGCACGCTTACTTCCCGCTCTTTCCTGGGGAAAATAGAAAACCAAGCGATATACCCGGCAATATACAGCCTGCGGGAGGACAAGAGTGGGCGCCTAAAGTGGGTTCCAGGTAGCATAGCAGGTGTGTAATCTGTCTTTGAGCGAGCTTGCGCCAGCTTACAGCCCTCAGAGTGACTATGTTCGGTGTCGTCAAAAAGCGGAGACCGGTTCGTCGTCCGCAGCAAGGGAACCTATTCCAGTTCCATCACAATGTCCGCCGCCGTTCGATTCGTGGCGGCGTCAAAAACAAGAACGCATCCTCCCCCCACTGCGAACAGCGCTGAGAAGCCTTGCGGCAGGCGGTTTCACTGACGCCACCGTAAAAGACGGCGTTAGCGCCGTCATGCCGCCGCTTTACGCCGCTACGTCCACTTGCCGCGTTCGTCGCGGGGCGCGAGCCGCCCGGCGAGCGTCGTACGGAGCAGGCTAAGGTAATCGGCCCGGCTGATTTCACGGCCGCCGAGGGTTTCCATGTGGTTGGTATGCGCCTGACTATCAATGAA
>JAIRTS010000290.1 GCA_031254795.1 Treponema sp. | reverse complement strand
GTTTCAAGGCGTTCTTCAAACAGGCTGCCGTCTACATAGGGAAACTGGGCAAGCTGTTCATCGAGGTTTTTCAGGCGTTTGTCCGCAGGCTTATTAAGGGTATCAAATAGTAAACCCAGGTGCAGGGCGAGGTCTGAGCCGTCAACACTGGTGCGCTGTCTGATATATTCAAAAAACAATTTCTTTTTTCCGAATATGCCGGTGTCATCGGCGAAAAGGCAGAACAGAATCCTGACAAGGTACATTTCAAGTTCATGACCTGTATAGCCGCTTTTTAACAGGGCATCGTGCAGCTCCCCCATGTGTTCGGCGGCTTCGATATCTACCGGGCTTGCCTCTATAAATTCAACGTCCGAGTACCCGGCCAAATAGCCGAATAGTTCGACATAATGAGGCAAATCATCAATCGTAAAAGTAACATTTTCGCTATTCTTTTCCAAATTGTAATATTCAAAGGTTACGAAATCGCAAATGAGGATGCCTACCGGAAGATCCGCCGGGGGTACATTCTCGGCATACTCTTTTGCCTGTTGGTATGCCTTTTTGAGGTCTTTGCCGGGGGTTTTCATTTCGATCATGATATGGCCTTTCCAAAAAAGGTCGATGTATCCCCGGCGTCCCCCTGAGTTCCCGCCAAACAGATCGGGTTCGCCGCCTATCTTTACCCGGCTTTCAAAGGTGGCTACTTGCCTGCGGGGAACGCCGAAGATGTTGAGAAAATCCGTCTGGAAGGTTTGGGCGTCCGCTTCTTCCCTGGCGGACGGAGCCTTATCCGCCCACTCGGCGACAAAAGAGGCGGCTCGCTGTCTAATTTCGTTCCACGATAAAGGCATATCTCTTTATATCACAAAAAGAGAGTTTTGTAACTACCATCGACAAATTAAAGCGATTGGGTTCATGTTGCATAAACTTCACCTTATGCGGAACTGCCTTCTCCGGGAACGGCGGCGACTACCGGCGAATTGGTCTCAAGGTAGTTGATCTCCGCGTTCCCTTCAAGACCCTTTTGTGTTACCATCCTTCTAATCCCATTATCCCTGCCCTTTGGGGCTGGAACCATAGTAGTTTGGTCCGGCAATTTAGTTATGAGGCATTACGGCGGTCATGGTAAAAGCGGGCTTCCCACGGGAGCCGGTTGATTTCCTGAATTCGTTGCAGTTGAGCCTTTTTCAGGATGATTCGGTTAATACGAGAACCGAAGTTTTCGATGAAAAAGGACTTTCATAGGTTTGGGGAGAAGCGGTCAAAGCTCGCTCTTCCACTTAAAGCTGCGGGATCGTTCGCGCATCTTGGATGTAATAGATTTTTTTATCGTAACATCGTATACTACCACCAATTTGAGGAGCCGCCTACGCCGCTTTGCGCCGCTTTGCGCCGCTGGCGCGTGTTCCTTCATCTATATCCTTACTTGAAGCGAATTGTTTCACGAGACATTCATGACATGAGAGGCTCTCTTAACATGTCAACACATTGGAGCCATTCCCAAAACGCGAGCTACATTCGGGTTGGGGCGAGCCTCCGGTTCGGTGGGATTGGCTTTGGAAAAAGCGGCTAAAAGCCCGCTTTTCTCTTAAATCCAAGACGGATTTCCCAAAACTGCCGCTCCGCGTGTTTGGGGAGAGGCTCATTATAATTTCGGCAGGTTTTTATGGCTATAGCCCCTATTCTGAAAAAAATACAAGAAGCCGGCGCGGTTTCTTCTATTATAAAAGCGTACAAAAACGCCCGCTTCCCGTTGGAAATAGAAAAGGCGGAAGGAACTCTTCCGGCTTTTCTGCTCGCGCTGCTTCTGAAAGAAGAGCCGTTGTCTCAAACCTCGCTGGCCGTTGTTCCCACAGAGTTTGACGCGGTGGATTTGGCGGCAAACCTTGAAGCTCTGGGCGTCAAAGCGTCAATATTGCCGTGGTGGGAAACCATCGCGTATAGGCCGCTGGTTTCCTTTGCCTCGGTGTTTGGGGAACGGGCGAGGGTGTTGTCCGAAATGGCTTGGGGAGACGCGGGGTGCGTCATCGCGCCGGAACGCGCGTTTCTTATGCCGGCGCCGCCGCCTGAGTACCTTAGAAGCCTGTCGCTGACATTCAAAACCGGAGAGAAAGTCAACACAATGGATGTCGCCGAAAAATTGGCGGAATACGGCTACATCCGTACGCCGAAAGCGCAGGCTCATGGGGAGTTTGCGTTGCGCGGCGAGGTGCTGGATGTGTTTATGCCCGGTGATGACGACGCTTATCGCGTGCTTTTCGATTTTGACGTGATTGAATCCATCAAAAAATTCAACCCGGAAGATCAAAGCGGCGGAGAAAAGGTCGCGGCATTGCGCTTGCGTCCGTTCAAAGAGATCATCTGGACGGATGACCGCATTGATGTCTTGAGCGGCAATCTCGCGCTGTTCGATGAGTTTGCAGGCGGCGGCGCGGCCATTATAGAAGAACTCATTGCAAAACGCGCCGCCGCCGGCGAAGAAATGCTTTTTCCCCTTGCTTTTGAGAAACCCGCCACGCTTCTCGACTATGTACAAGGCGGCGCGGTGTATTTCTTTGACAAAGAGCGGCTTGTCAACGCGGAAGAAAGCCTTGCGCGGGAGTACGAGAGTTTTTACCTCAAGGCGAAACGGGAGCGGGAGGTTCCCAGGCCGGAACGTGTGCTGCTCAATTTCAGCGCGCTTGAGAAAGAGGCGAGGCGAGGCGTGTCATTCATGGGCTTGAAGATCTTTGGCAAGGACGCCGCGTCCTGCGCCGCGCCGCGTCTTTCCGCGGAAGCGGATCCGCCGAGGAGTTTTTTCGGCAATATCAATTATTTGAAAGAAGAATTCGGCGCCCTTATGAAAGACGGCTGGGAAATAACCATTGCCGCGGAAAGCGATGTGCAGGCGGACCGAATACGGAGCATAGTGGAGAGCGAACAGGACGCGGAAGGCGGCGTTCCACGCGGCGGGGAACGTGGCATAAAAGGCGGCGCAAAAGGCGGGGAAAAAGCCGAACAGGGAAAACGGCTCGGGATGGGCGGCCCGGATCGCCGCTCCCCGGCGTCCCTTCAGGTCATAACCCTCCCCGTCTCGTCAGGATTCGCCCTGAGCGGCTGCAAGTTCATGCTGGTTCAGGAAAACGAGATTTTTGGACGCACCGGATACTCTCGCAGGCAACCGCCCCGTTCGCTGAAAACAGCGCGAAGCGTTGCCATCGACACGTTTGTCGATCTCACGCCCGGCGATTATGTGGCGCATATCAATTACGGAATCGGTCTTTTCAAGGGCATCGACCGAATCCGCGCGCTGGGACATGAACGGGACTATATCAAGATCGAGTATGCGGATGAGGAAACGATTTTCGTGCCGATTGAACAGGTGAATCTCGTGCAACGGTACATCGGAAATCAGGGTGAAGCGCCGAGGCTCGACAACCTCGGCTCAAAGTCATGGGAAAACCGCAAAAACCGCGTGAAAAAAGCCGCTGAGGATCTGGCGCGAAAACTTATCGACTTGTACTCCAGACGCAAGGCGTCGGTGGGCTTCGCGTTTCCGCAAGACACCGAATGGCAGACCATGTTTGAAGCCTCTTTTCCGTTTGACGAGACCGAAGATCAGTTGCGGTGTGTCGAAGAGATCAAAGCGGATATGGAAAGCGTGGCGCCGATGGACAGACTCGTATGCGGAGATGTGGGCTATGGCAAGACCGAAGTCGCGGTGCGCGCCTGCTTCAAGGCGATCATGGCGGGCAAACAGGTGGTGTTTCTCGCGCCAACCACCGTGCTCGCGGAGCAACATTTTGAAAATTTCAAGGAGCGTTTCTCCCGGTTTCCGGTGAAAGTGTCCATGCTTTCGCGGTTTGTAGACAGAAAAAACACGCGGGAAATTCTTAAACAAGTTGGAAAGGGCGAGATCGATCTGCTGGTTGGCACGCACCGGGTCATTCAGAAAGATGTTTTTTTCAAAAATCTTGGACTTATTGTGGTTGATGAGGAGCAGCGGTTTGGAGTTAAAGACAAAGAGAAGCTCAAAGAACTCAAGACCAACGTTGACTGCCTCACGTTGTCCGCGACTCCCATCCCGCGCACTCTGCACATGAGCCTCCTCAAAATACGGGACATGAGCCTCCTCGCCACGCCGCCCCGCAACAGGCTGCCGATAGAGACCGTCATAGATGAATACAATGAGGAAATGATAGTCGACGCAATCCGGCGCGAGGTCAAGCGCGGCGGACAGGTGTTTTTCCTCCACAATAGAATAGAAGATTTACGCGACGTGCGGATACATCTGGAGCGGCTCGCGCCGGAAATGCTGATTGACACGGCTCATGGACAGATGGACGCGCATGAATTGGAAGACGTAATGCGCCGGTTCATTCACGGAGGCTTTCATGTGCTTGTATCAACCACTATCATTGAAAACGGCATCGACATTCCGAATGTGAACACCATCATCATAGATCAGGCGGACAAATACGGCGTATCCCAGCTCTACCAACTGCGCGGCAGAGTCGGGCGTTCCGACCGGCTTGCGTACGCCTACCTGTTCTATTCCAAAAACACGACGCCGAATGAAACCGCCATGAAACGCTTGCAGGCTATTTCCGACTTTACTGACCTTGGCTCCGGCTTTAAAATCGCCATGAAGGACATGGAGATACGGGGCGCGGGCAATCTTTTAGGCAAGGAGCAGAGCGGCGACATCTACTCGGTGGGCTTTGACATGTACATGCGGCTTTTGGACGAGGCGGTGCGACGGCTTGAGGACGCGGATTATGAAAGCGAAAACGAAACCTTGCTTGATCTTGAGTATTCGGGCTTTATTCCGGATTCGTACATTGATTCCGCCCAAACCAAAATGGAATTCTACAAGAAGATTGCGGCAGTACGGGAAAAAGCTGACAAAGACCACATCATCGACGAGTTGTTCGACCGCTTCGGACCCTTGCCCGACGAGGTGTTGAGCCTTCTTTCCCTTGCCGAAATACGCATCATTTGCCGCGAACTTGGCGTTTCCTCGTTGCGGGAACGGGAGGGGCTTGCGCGGATCACGTTCAACAAAGTGGCGAAGCTGAGTGTGGATCGGCTGATTCGGCTCTTGAAGGAGTCTGGCGGCAAGGTGAAGATCGATCCCAAGCAGGCGAATGTGGTGACACTCACGACCGGAGCCATAGGACTCAAAGAAAAAAGCGAATTTATCAGAGAAAAGCTGTTTGCGCTGTCTGGATAGGTAGAACTTTTTATTGGTTTGGGATATAATATAATAACTATGGCAGATAAAATGCTGGAATACATTCTAAGACTGCTGAAAGACGATCCTCCCCCTGAACTTGATGAGGAATTCGTCCGTATGCCGAAATTTTGTGAGCTTTATGATGAGCTCATGTCCATACGGAAAATGCTTTCCGGTATGAAGTCTGAGGAGAGGGTGTTTAAGGAACGGGAAACCCACCTTCAGTACTTGGCGAATCATGATCCGCTCACCGGCGCTGTAAATCGCCGGGCTTTTATGGAGCAGCTTCTCGTTGAAATAGCGAAAAACGTGAGGAATCACACGTCGTGCGGCGTCGTGATGATGGATCTTGATTTCTTCAAAAAATTTAACGACACGTATGGGCATGTATCGGGTGATAAGGCGTTGCGCCATCTGGTTGAATTGATAAGCGCGTCTATGAGAAAGAACGATTTTCTTGGACGTTACGGCGGCGAAGAATTTCTCTTCTTTTTTGACAACGCGACGAAAAAAACCGGCATTGCCATAGCCGAACGGTTCAGGAGAATGCTTGAAACCTCGCCGGTACAGCTTGAGACGGGTCCCGCTTTCATAACGGCGAGTTTTGGCGTCGCCTCTATTGAGGATGAGGATGTCACAGGCGGCATAAATGAGGCGTTTATAGAAAAACTCATCAATCATGCGGATCAGGCGCTTTACCAGGCGAAGAACTCCGGCAGAAACAAGGTCGCCTCTTTTGGTGAAGGCGAAGACCTCAAAATAAATTTGTAAAGGATGTAAAAAACGCTTTCTTTTTTGGAAATGTGTGTTATACTGAAACCCGAATGGTATAGCGGCTTTCTCCAGATGCGCCTGATAGTCGGTAGATTGTGAAAAAGCCGCCATAGTTGCAAGTGGAAAAGCGGGCTTTAATCTGCGTTTCCTCCTGCCCTTCAAAAAAGCTCTATAGCGAGCGTAAAATTTTTGGATTTGTAAAAGGAATTCATATGGCGATTGATTTAACGGTGTTGATAGTGGATGATTCTCGAATCATGAGAAATACGGTAAAAAGCATGTTCTCTGACATGCAAGTTACCTGTAGTTTTATTGAAGCCAGCGACGGAGAAAATGCGCTGGAACAACTGAGCATGTGTCCGGTCGATCTGGTGCTGTTGGATTGGAACATGCCTAAATTATCGGGAATAGATTTCCTGAAAAAGGTGCGAGTGATGGACAAGTACAAAACACTCCCCATTGTTATGGTGACGAGCGAATCCGCGAAGTACAATGTCATTGAGGCTTTGAAAAATGGAGCCACGGATTATCTTACAAAACCGGTGAATTCTCAAATTTTCAAGGAAAAACTGTCGAAAATTCTCAATAAATGAACTAAAGCAAAGGAAAGATTATGGAACAGTATATTAAACCGTTTGTTGATGTGTGTTTAAGCGTCTTTAAGGACTTCATAAACATAGAAATAAGCGCGAAGACGCCGTACTTTTTGGAAAAAGATTCCATTGCCGACAATGACATTTCGGCGGTTATCGGACTCACCGGCGAAGCGAGAGGGGCCGTGATTGTCTCTATGCAGCAAAATCTGGCTATCAAGCTCACCGACATGCTTACCGGCGCCCCTCATACGAAAATGGATGACGATGTGGCCGACGCGATTGGCGAAATCGTCAACATCATCGCAGGCAATGTAAAACAGAAGCTTGAGGAAAGCATGAGAATGATCATCTCTCTTCCTACTATTATTCAGGGGGGTGGACATGCAGTCAAGTGGCCTGGCAATCAGACGCGGATTTTATGCATACCATTTAAGGTCTTCGAGGACGATATATTCACCCTCCTCGTTGCGATTGAAATAGTACAATAATTGGCGAAACGCTATGAAGCATGTCTTTGTTTTTAACCCCAAGTCGTTTGCTCAAAAGACACAGATGGAGTATATTATTGACACCATTGGACAGTTTTTCAGAAAGCAGGAAAAGCCTCACTTTTCCATTCAGACTTCGTATTTTCCACGCGACGCCATCGGCATTATAAAAAGAGAAGTGACGACCGCTGACGAAAATGAGACGGTGCGCGTCTATGCCATAGGCGGCGACGGCATACTGTTTGATTGTCTAAATGGCATTGTAGGACTTCCCAATATGGAACTGGCGGCGGTTCCCTACGGAAAAACCAATGATTTTCTCCGTGTGTTTGGTACAGACAAAATGTCCCTTTTCAAGGATATAGGAGCGTTGGTTTCCGCGAAAACCCTGCCTACGGATGTTATTAGCTTCGGTAGCAATTATGCGATCAACACGCTCACTATTGGAATGGAATCGCTTGCGGTTGTCAACATGAACAGCTTTAGCAGAAAACATTCCGGGTTGCTCAATCGTGTTAGCTTTCTCTATAATCGCTTGTTCTCCATAAGCGCTTTACCCGCCTTATTTGACCATAACGTCCTGTTCCAACGGTACAATATCATCATTGACGACGTAGACTTCAGTGGAGAATACAGCGCCATAAACATCGCAAACGGTCCCTGTTACGGCGGCGACAAAAGCGCAATCCCTATGGCGCGTCCAGATGACGGCATTCTGCATACGTTGCTGTTTAAACCTTTAGGCGCCATCGGCACACTATTCGTCTTGCCAAACTACGTTAAAGGGAAAACTCCATCCAATTGCAAACTGCTTCAGGCAAAGAAACTTGAAATACGGTCTGAACAGCCGTTGCAAATACAGGCTGACGGAGAAATCTTCTTTGACACCAACATTACGGTTGAGGTTAAACCAGCGGCCGTACAGTTTGTGGCTGTCGATAATTTGACTTATGGCAAAGCCTGAAGGTTGAAAGAAATATGAAAAATAATAGCGGCAAAAACAGGAAGAAGTTTTCTTTTCAGGTTGCTAACGTAATCGTTTTCCTTGGAATATTATTGTTGGGAGGCGGCTCTAGCGTCGGCGTACTGACGCAGGGATCGCCGGAGCTTTTTGTAATAGAGGTGATGATTACCATACTAGGATTGAGTGGGTTTATTATTGCCTATAAAGCGTTCAATAACCATGAGAAGCTTGCATTCTGGATGCCGGGCATTTTCTTCGCCTTTCTTAGCGCATTGCAATCACTCCAAGCAAGGGGAGGCGGTTGGGATGAATACTACTTGCCGCTTTGTATAGCTTGCTGTATTTTAAGTTGCCTTTATGACAACTACATGCAGACCCTTCTTTTTGTCGTTGCGCAGAATTTGGCGCTTGGCATGATGGCAATAGCTGATGTTCCCTTCATGGGGGCGAACTCCGGCAAGATTTTTTATGAGGCGATATCTTTAACGACGTTGGGATGGATGATCTCAGCGCTTGCCGGTTTCATGGTGGCGGTCGCTTTCGGGGTTTTATACAGAAGGACTAAAGCCGCGCTTGAGCGCCGGGATTCGTTCAAAACCCTCATGGACACCACGCCCAACTATATTGCGATGGTTGACAAGCTGAACAGAGTGATGAATATCAGCAGCAACCTTGCGAAGCTGGCGAACATTGAGAACCCCGACTTGGTTATAGGCTCTCCGGTCATTGATCTTTTTCCCTCAATGGAAATGAAAGAACTGGCGGGGGATCTTCTTAGAAAAACAGGACGCACTTACGAAGAAATGTGGGAGTGCTGGATCAATGGGGAACACCGTTATTTCAAGGCCTTAGGCGATGACTTGCCGGATGAGAAGGGCATTCTCATCAATCTGATCGATATGACGCACTTGGCTGAGCGTGATGAAATTGCCGCTATGAAGGACAATCTTGATATTGGGATATTCCTTATGGATAAGGATTACATCATTCAAGACAACTATTCCAAGGCGTTGCCCCGAATACTGGGCGTGAAAAACCCCCATAACATGCGCTTCACTGATTTGTTGGTCTCATCGGTGACACCCAGCGAGTTGATCGCTATTAAAGATTATTTTGTTATGACTTTCGAAAAGCAGTTCGAGCAAGAAATGCTGAACGACATCAATCCGTTGAATGAGTTTCGTTATTGCGCCTCCGCGTCTAAAGAGTGGAAAATTCTCCATGTGGAGTTTGTTACCGTTGATCGGGGACATGGGCAAATCATGCTCATGGCTTCCATCTACGATATCACCGCTCGCGTTGAGTTGCAAAGGAAACTTGCGGAAGAGGAAAAGAAGCGGCAGGAAGAAATGCGCAGCCTGTTTGAGCTTATCAATGTGGAGCCAAAGGTCTTCGATGAATTTATTGAAGATGTGGATTATGAGTTTGAGCAAATTGACAATATCCTCAAGAACCATGATCTTACACCGCATGAAAGCCTGGTCGAGGTCTATAAATCGGTTCACGCCATAAAATCAAACGCCGTCATTCTTGGACTTGCGACATTTGGAGGGAAAGTGCATGCGCTTGAATCGGAGATCAAGCGCATGCGGGAAGTGGAGGGCGTGCCGTTTTCCGATATGCTTCATTTGACGTTGGAAATAGAAAAATTGATGCAGGAAAAAGAAAATTTCCGTGTTACGTTGGAAAGAATCAATACTTTCAGAGGCGGCGCGAAAGTAAAAAGCAACAATGATGTGCTTATTGAATCGTTGACAAAGGCGTGTGAAAAAGCGTCTGCGGATTTACAGAAAAAAGTCAAATTTATGGTTGATGTCGATCAGGATGTCATGTCTCGAGTTCCGCGGCGCATCATGAAAGAAGTGCTCATGCAGCTTGTAAGAAACTCCGTGGCGCATGGCATTGAGCCGCCGGAAGAAAGGGCGGCGAAGGGCAAGGACGAGAAGGGAGTCATATATCTTTCCATCAAAACTGAAAAAGATATGATTCATATACGTTTGAGAGATGACGGTGGCGGGATTAATTACGATAAAATCCGTCAAAAAGCGCTTGAGAACGGTTTTATCAAGACCGAAGCGGAAGGTCATGATAAAAACAAGCTGTTGCATTTTATTTTCTCGCCGGGTTTCAGCACTGCGGATATCGAAACCGTTCATGGCGGGCGCGGCATCGGTTTGAATATCGTACGCGACAAAGTGAAAGATCTGG
Organism: Treponema sp.; assembly: GCA_031254795.1. Lineage (GTDB taxonomy): Bacteria > Spirochaetota > Spirochaetia > Treponematales > Breznakiellaceae > JAIRKH01. Next base: position 4,912 of record JAIRTS010000290.1, on the reverse strand, counting down.
GAGGAACCCTTAAAATACAGAGCGAAAAAGACAAGGGAACCGCGTTCAATCTTTACATCCCCTTGCCGCCGGAAGCGCCCGCCCAGGAGAAGGCGGCTTCTTAGGTGAAGATAGAGTTATTTTCTTTCTGCGACTTTGCCCAGGAAAACAACGGCAAGCTGACGATTGTAGGCACATTTGACACTATTATAGCCCGCTCGTTTCCCTGCGTACATCCGCAGCTTTCCGTTGTGATTCGCATCCGGTTTGATTTATGGGAGTTTTCCCAGCATAAATTTATGATTGAAACAAGAGATATTAACGGCGCCATGTGCATGGAACCCATACAAGGCGCTTTGTCTGTAAATGGGGTCGGCAACGCCACCGCAGTCTCCCATCTTTTGTTTACCATCTCAAACCTGAATTTCAAGAACAACAGCATGATAAATTTCGTGCTTTTCGTTGATGACAAAGAACTCGCCTTCATTCCGCTATACGTGCGGAAGGCGGGCGAGAATTGATCTATTTGTTTATTCTATACCAATCCGTAATCCTGTCCACAAGAGGGCGCAATTCCTGAACCGGCGTGTAGCCCGCTTCCTCCGCCTCTTCTTGAGCCGCGCGGATGTAGTCGCGCATATAGGGGAGTATAACCCGGGCCTTTACCGCAAGCCAGTTCTGCGGGAGGATGCCCGGTGGAGACAGAAAGTCGTCGGGCGGCATGTGTCCTAAAAGGCTTGGATAAAAGCGCGGGAACACTTCTTCCGTAACATTCCTCATCGCTGAAAAGCCACCTGCTATACCAAAAAGGATAGCGTTAAGTTGCAGTTTTTTATTGTTTTCCAGCAACAATCGCTGTGTTTCGGTTTGAAAAAACCATTTCGTAAAAGCCTCCGCTCCTTTGCCGGAGCTTCCTTGCTCGTAAAGTCCATAATACACGGTGTCTTCGCTTAACGGAATGCGTTCTTTTTCAGCAAGCCAACGGAAGTCAAGATTTGATTGTTGATCGTAATCAAGCGTAAAAATTTCAGAGCTGTTCATATAAGAAAAGAGGATGCGTCCCTGTCCGATAAGGTTCACCGGAGGCTCAAAAAAATACTTGAAAGTGAAATCATCAACCGCCTGTATGGAAGAATTCGCTTCGTGTATCCACGCTTTGTCGTATTCCAGCGCCCGCTCCAGCGCGCCCACATTCCAGGACAAGGGCGACCCTTCTCGAAAATCCGCATTGAGAAGCGCCGCGCTTACAAAAAGAAAATCGTCATCCCAGTCAGGAGAAAAGCCAACTCTGGTATAGGCGCCCCTGTTCATAACATTGTACGCCTTGCCCAATTCTTTCGCTTCTTCAAGACTGATGGTAAAATGATTGATCATAAGGGCGCTGTTGTCTCGGGCAAACACAAGGGCGGGAATATTGAATGACACAGGCAGAAGGTACTGCTCATCGTCAACAACGCCGAGTTCAAGCAACTTGGGGTAAAAGAGGCTGCCGTCAAGAGAAGAGTCTTTTAAGAGCCAGTCCAACGGCTTAAACAAACGCCTGGTTGACGCGCTTTTCAGCCAGCGGCCAACCACAATATCAGGTTGTTCAACCCTGGAGGTTAAATTTTGCGCGAGCAATTCAAAATAATGAGTCTCAACCTTATATTTGCTTTGAGAAGCGTTAAACACTTCGCCATACAAGGCGAATTCAGGGACATCTGTCCACAACGTCACCCTTTCCGGCTCCACACAGGAAAGTATGGACAGCGCGACAAAGGAAGAAATGATAAAAACGGCGCGAGACTTCCGCATAACATAATATATTCTATTTTTATTTTTTCCGCTTGTCAATCTATGGCAACATATAGTATGATAAGAGTATGAAAATAAGTGACGCTACCATTATAGCGTTGATTGAATTGCTCAACAATCACTACCAAGCGAATATAGCGAGCCGGTTTATGAGGCCTCTTTTGCTCCAATTGCCCATAAAGAAATGGGTGTGGGACGCTATTGATTCCTTCGTACAAAACGTTTCTCTCTTTGACTATCAAAAATTCAATCATGCCGATCTATATCGGCAACTGCTGGCGTTTTCTCATTTTATCTCCACAACACGGCGCCAACTCTTGCCTGTGTTAAGAAATCGCACCTTGAAATTTTCCGGTCCCGACAAGATTCTGATGGACATGGCCGTCAACACCTTTCCTTCCAATATGGACCTTTTAGCTGAGTACACAAAACAACTCTACTACAAACTTGTTGAATTTGACAAAGCTAACGCAACAGACACTCTTCCCATATATCGTCAATACAAGGAACTTGAAGAGATGATACCACGCTTATAAAGCGCTTGTAGACATATAAAAGCTCCCCACAGGGGACGAGAAAGGCTTGTCAGCGAGAACCACGCCACATGGATAGCATTGGGGCGACGGCGTTCGCATGAGATTATTTGAGATTATTGAAGTACGCTTTGGAGAAACTGGCGTGTTCGTTCATTGTCCGGGTTGCTGAACATCGTCGCGGGCGCGTTAATTTCAAGAACTGAGCCTTCAAACATGAACACAACCTTATCGGCCACTTCCCGCGCAAAGCTCATCTCGTGCGTTACTACAAGCATGGTCATGCCCAAGTGCGCGAGGTTTTTCATCACGGCGAGCACTTCTCCTACCAGTTCAGGATCAAGGGCGGAAGTCGGCTCGTCAAAGAGCATAATCTTGGGCTCCATCGCCAAAGCCCGCGCAATGGCGACCCGTTGTTGCTGACCGCCCGAAAGCTGGGAGGGATAGACATCGACTTTATCGGCAAGCCCCACTCTTTCAAGCAGAGCCAGCGCCTTTTCTTTCGCTTCTTCTTTGGCAATTTTCCGCACGTGCACCGGAGAAAGCATGACGTTCTCAAGCGCGGTTTTGTGCGGGAAGAGGTTGAACCGCTGAAAGACCATGCCTACCTCCAGAAGCGCCGCGCTACGTTCGTGAAGCGGCATTTTGACCTTGTTAATTCCATTTTCACAGTCAAAAAGCAACTTGTCGTCAATGTAGATTTGTCCGAAGTCAATTTTTTCCAACCTGTTGAGAGATCGAAGATAGGTTGATTTTCCGGCGCCCGACGGCCCTATGATGCACACCACTTCCTGCGGCTGCACTTCAAGGGAAACGTCTTTCAGCACATGGAGCTTCCCTCTAGCGCCATGAAATGTTTTATTGACAGCAACGGTTTTAATCATTGACATGGAGGCGTCCTCACTCGTATATGGAATGTCGTTTTTCCATCTTGTGGAAAATAAAGGTAAAGATCGCGGTTATGATAAGGTACAAAACCATCGCCGGTATGTACACAAGCGCTGAGGCGGTGGACGATGAGATGGAACGGGTCACCTTAGTTATATCCGCAAGGGCTATGATCGACACAAGGGAAGCGTCTTTCAGCACCATGATGAATTCGTTGCCAACAGGCGGAATAAGCCGGCGTATTGATTGGGGTATGATGACCAGCCTCATAGTTTGGGCATAGGACATGCCGAGCGCCCGTGAAGCCTCAAACTGTCCCTTGTCTATACTCTGAATCGCGGCTCTGATGATCTCCGCGCAGTAGGCCGCCGTGTTTAAACCAAAGGCGATGAACGCTGCGACAAACCGGTTGTTTATGGTTAATATACGGGAGATTTCAGGAAGCCCATAGTAAATGAAGTAAAGTTGCATAAGGAGCGGGGTTCCCCGAAAAAAGAAAATATATGCGCTGCAAAATTTGTTGACAATGATGTTTTTTGACATCTTTCCCAGCGCCAAAAACAGGCTTACAATCAGCCCTGCGGAAACAGACAGGATAGTCAGCGAGATGGTTATCCTCGCGCCGTCTAGGAGCGCCGGTATCCAGCTGAGCATTTTCTGTAAAGATGTCATACTACCACCTTATCACGGATTTTTTTTGAGGGGAGCGGCTAATAAAACGCTCCCTGTTTTTTACTGTGTGGCTGCTACTTCCGGGCGGAGCTTACCATATCCATCTTGAACACATCTTGGGAAATTTTAAGGATTGTTCCATCAGCAAACAAAGCGTCCAGCGTCTGATCGACTGCATTGGTCAACTGATCATTTCCTTTTTTGAAGCAGATGGCGAACACTTCCTCAGCTTCACCCTGCCATACGATCTGGAAGGGAGAATCGGCCGGGGCGATGTAATCAAACGCGACGAGAATGTCGCATACAATGGCATCCAGCCGTCCGAGCCTCAGATCATCAAAACAGTTGAGAACTTTATCGTATTCGTACGGCTCGAGTGAAAGTCCAGCCTCCACGAGTTTGGTCATATAAATGTCAGTGGTGGTTTCCCCTTGATAGGCGACGCGGAGTCCGGTGAGTTCTTCCGGCGCTGCGGCCGTTATGGCGGAATCTTTGAGAAGAACCAACGCTTGCGCGTTTCCGATGTAGGGTTTTGTGAAATTATAGGCCACCTGACGTTCCGGCGTAACGGTTACCGCAGATATGATGCAATCATATTTCCCCGTATCGACGCCAGCGAAAATGCCATCCCACGCGGTGTCCACAAATTCAGCTTGCAGACCCAACTTGGCGGCGATTGCTTTTGCCATGTTTACATCAAAACCAATGGGAGTTTTCCCATCTGTATCGAAATACTCCATAGGCGGATAGCCAATCTCCATCCCAACAGATAAAACACCCGGTTTAATGGTCAGTCCGCCATCTTGCGCCTGCTTGGACGAATCGCCGGCGCTTGGCGTCTCCACGTTCTTTTTCGAACATGCGCCTGCAATGAGACACCCGATTAAGCTTATACAGAAAAATTTTTTAAGGTTCAACGTTTTCCTCCTGTGCGGTAGTATAACTTTTTATGTTTTTTTATGTCAATGGACTGAGTTTTAAAAAACAAGAAAAATTTGAGAACACCCACTTTTTTGGCAGATTTAAACCACGAAAATTCTCGCCGC
>JAIRTS010000197.1 GCA_031254795.1 Treponema sp. | reverse complement strand
TTAGTTCATTCGCCTTGTATTGGCGCCTAAACTGAACAGTAATTTTGATGTCGTGATTATCGACACAGCAATACAGGGCGTTTGAGACAGCCTCGAAAATACAAAAAAGAAAGCCGTCTTCATCCTCGAAATCATAGTTTCTTACTACATCTTCCATGTCAACCTGGTACATTGGCGTTTTCTCCTTTATAGATTATCGGAATCTTAAAATTTTTAGTTAATCCCGCTCAGAACTCCAATAATTCGCCCGGAACTGAACTGACCCTACTCCGCACCCCGCTCGTTCCCCTCCAGGCCGAACCCATTCGTCCTGTTACCAAACCAATTCTGTCCGGAGTGGAACCTCCGGGGCTTGGAGAGCCCGTCGTTCATCCCGCTGCCAAACCCGTTCTGCCTGGAGTGGAACCACCGGGACTTTACGCCTCAATCGTTCATCTTTTTATAGAACGGATTCCGCTCCAAGTAGAACCGCTGGGGCTTGGAGAGCCCGTCGTTCATCCTGCTGCCAAACCCGTTCTGCCCGGAGTGGAACCACCGGGACTTTGCGCCCCAATCGTTCATCTTTTTGTAGAACCTGTTCCACTCCGAATAGAACCACCGGGGCTTTACGCCTCAGTCGTTTGTCCTTTTGCGGAACAGGGGCCGCTCCGAACAGGACGGTCGGGGCTTTGAATTCCGGCGGTTCTCCTTGCGGCCCGGCGGGTTTCAGGTGGTTTCCGCAGGGGCGCCCGTCCCGCGCCGTCCGCCGCCCTGGGGGAAGCGGGTTTTGAGTTCCTCGTAAACCGCCTTTGCGCCGGGGACGTCCTGTGCCGCCGCGGTCTTGGCCGAGTGGTAAAACACGAGGGCGGCTTGATACGCCTCGCTGCCGGCGGTCATTTCCGTGTCGTCGATGCCTTCTTCCAACTGCCGCACGGAGTTGAGCAGGGTCCACAGGCCGTGGGCGTCGGAGAAATCCACGCCGAAGGCGTCCACGTCAAGATAGGGCGGGACCAGATTCGGGTTTTGCTTGGCAAAATCAAACGCCTTTTCCACAAATCCGATGGTTTTCTCGCCCATTTTGGGCAGCCCATGCCGTTCCGCCGGGGTCAGCGCCAGCGTATAAGGGGCGAGCAGCTCCTTCGCCTCGTCAATTTTTGCCTGCGCCTGCGCCAAAACCGTCGAGGGTATGGCCTGGCTGTGCTGATTTTCTTTCATAATGGCTCCTTTTTGAGGGTGATGGTTCATTATAAGCGGAAATAAAGCGTTGGACAAGGGATGTGTTGACGAGTATATTGTAGAAAAGAACAGAAGATCACTTTTACGCCGCAGTCAGCGGCAGTCCGCAGCCTGCAACAGAACGCTCGCCGCATGCTTTATATCTTCGCAAGAGCGCGCGCGCAGTATTGTCATTCGGAAGACCGCGGCTTCCAGCAATCCATACAGAATCTCGTTGATGTCTTTTACCAGAAGGGCGTGGAATTCTCCTTTTTTCTTGCCCTCAATGACAATGCTCGAAAGAATATGACGCAACCGTATGGTTCTGCGCCGGACGTACTTTTCAGGATCGTTGTTGTTTCCGGCGAGACTTTGCAGATAATCAAGGATAGCGGAGAGAAACCGCTGGTTTGCCATAATCTTGTCTACGATGCAATTGAAAACCGATGCGAGCCGTTCGACGCAACTATGCTCGGCGTTTTCATTGAGCTTTTGAATGTCAGCCTCTAGCTCGCCCAGCAGTTGCTTTATGCTGTAATTGAACACTTCTTTTTTATTCTTGAAATAGATGTAGAGGCTTGTGCGGGTGATGGCGCACCTGTCCGCTATTTTTTGAAAAGTCGTATTTTCAAATCCTTGCTCAATAAACACATCAAGCGCATTGCTGAGTATTTCTTTACGCCGTTTCTCATGTTCTACCGTGATGGACATGTGATTATTATACCTTATCGTATTGAAAAAAGTAAGAAGGTATTGATCCATTGGTGATTTCTTTGCATGAATCCGCCTTCTTGCCGAAAAACGACTCAAACCCAGGCTCATCGGTGACAACGCCGAGTTTCCATTGCGGAAACCGCGTCCTCAGCCCGGCCATGCCGCTGTACGTGGCTTCCGCTTCCGTTTTGCCGCCCAGACGCCTTCCGTACGGCGGATTGGTGATGATGAAGCCCGCCTCCCTGCCGGGCGCGGCCGCGTGTTCCATAGGCGCCATCTTGACGCTCGGCGCGAAAGGGAGCTTTAGCTCAGCCTGAATGCCGGCTGAAGGGTTTTTCCCCAGCGCGATCTCATACGCCCTGTTGATGTTGGATTTCGCTATGGAAACAGAACGGGCGTCCGCGTCGCTTCCATAGACGCGGATGACGTGGTTCACGTCAACTTTTGTGAGCAATTCTTCGCGCGTCTTTTTCTCCAGCGCCGCGTCATGAAAGGCGAGGCCGGAAACCGCGAATGTCCGCGTCATGCACGGCGCCGCGTTCCACGCATATAGGGCCGCTTCTATGGCGATGGTTCCGGACCCGCAAAACGGATCGTAAAGGGGAATCTTTCTGCGCCAATTCGCAAGCAACAGGATAGCCGCCGCCGTAGTCTCGCGCAACGGCGCGGCGCCGCCTTCGATTCGGTAGCCCCGTTTGAAAAGAGGCTCTCCTGAAAGATCGAGCAGCAGGGAAACAATATCTTTCTCAATGTACACCCGGACTTCCGCGATAAAACCCGTTTCAGGCAGCCGGTTGATCTTGCGCTTTTCGCACAGCCGCGTGGCGACCGCTTTGTGAACCATGGACTGGATGGCGGTCTCCGCCGTCAGTTTGGAACGGTTTGTCCGCACCTTGCCGACCCGGACGCCGGCGCTTGCGGGAATGAAGTCTTCCCACGGAGCCGAGAGGGCGCCTTCAAAGAGCGCGTCAAAGTTGTCAGACGGGAAAGCCGCAATCTCAAGCAGCAGCCTGTCGGCCGTACGCAACGCCATGAGCGCGCGATAGACGCCCGCAAGATCGGCGCGGAACCGCGCGTTGCCGAAACCTCCGGCAGTGACGGAAAATCCCAGCTTGCGCAGTTCATTGGAAAGCGGTTTTTCAGCTCCAACGGCGCACAGAGCGACAAGCGTCGCGCCGCTCGCGTTAAAAGAAGTCTCCATTTTTATTGCTCCTTTATTCGCAGTGAGGTCCAACACCCCGCCCTCAAGGGCGAATTTTCATCAGCACATAAAGCGCGGGGTATGAAATCGCGCGGTGTTGATAAATTCCTGTCTAACGCCCCGTCCTGAGGGGAGGGGAGGCTCATATCCCTAAATCTCTCATCAACGCCGCGGCGCTGTTTTCAGGACTGAAGGCGCCTTCTTCATCTCCGCGTTCCCCGCCGTCCGCGGACCGCCCTTCATTCGTTTCGTTTTTTTCAATCACGCGCCCCCAGTCTTTAAGAATGCCGGTTGCGGAGGTTATGACTTTCGCCCCCTGTTCCGCAAGTTTTTCCGAGCCTTTCCCAACAGGGGATCCGGTCAGAACAACCCACAGATCGCGGTTTTGTTCAAGCGCAAACCGCGCCGTTATGAGCGCCCCTGACTTTTCCGGCGCCTCGACGACAAGGGTTCCGCGCGCAAGCGCGGATATGATCCGGTTTCTGGCTGGAAATCGCCACTTTGCGGGGCGGGTGCCGGGCTGGTATTCGCTGAGCAAGCCGCCGCCCCGCTCAAGGACGCGCCGCGCGAGGACGCGGTTCGCAGTTGGATAAACCTCGTCAGGGCTTGACCCAAGCACAGCGAAGGTCGGCGCATTCGCCTCAAGGCAGCCGCGGTGAGCCATAGCGTCAACGCCCAATGCAAGCCCCGACACCACCGAATAGCCGAGTCCGCCTAACTCACGCGCGATGTTAAACGCGGAGGCGGAAGCGGAGGGACTTGGCCGCCGCGTTCCTACCACCGCAATGAGCGGCGCGTCAGGATCCGGCAGCTTTCCCCTGTAAAAAAGAGCCACCGGCGGATCGTACGTTTCGAGGAGTAGGGGAGGGTAGGCGGGGTCTCCCCTCGAAACGAAACGGATATTTCGTTTTCCGGCAAGCTCCGCGTCTTTTTCGGCCAATGACCGAATGGCGCTCATAGCGAAATGTTTTTGAATGGGGGTTCCCAGTATCCGAGCAAGATCGTTCACCGAAGAATCGAAAAAAGCGGCGCCCGCCGCCTCAGCGGTTTTTGAAGAGAAAAAATCATATAAAACTATTTTGCCGCGCGCCTTAATCGGAAGACGCGCGACGCCTAACGCAAGAAGGCTCTCTCCGCTGTCACCCATTCATGGCCCAGAGCGTCTGTTGTTTCAGTTCCGCTGCCCGCTCAAGTTTATTCTTGTTTTTGCTCGCGCTCAATATCCCATCGTACTGCTCTATGGCTCTGCGGTATTCTCCGATGGAGTAATATGCCCGCGCCTGCACAAACATGGCGTCCGCGGCGCCTTCGGGATTTCTCGAATTAAGCTCAATGTAGCGTTGGAGATAGGGAATTGCGTCAGACGGACGGTCAAGTTCAAACACGTAGAGGACTCCGATCCCGTAGAGCGGCTTGTCATAGCCTCCATTAAGCTCAATGGAGCGCAAATACCCTTGTTCGGCAAGCCTGTAATAATCCTCGCGTCTTTTTTCGCTTGCGGCGGCGCCCGGAAAATCCAACTCCGATTTCGCCATAATGGCTGCGGAAACGCCTGTCATATAAAAAAGCGCCGTATCTTCAGGATTGTATTGGATGGCGTTTTGCAGAGCTTCCAAAGCCTCGCCATGCTGATTTTTGTCCTGCAACCGGGTGGCGAGTATTTTCCAGTACGTTCCAGATTTTTCGCTTGCCTTGACAAACCGTTCCAGTTGTTTTTCATACGCGGCGATAGTTTTTTTGAGATCGTCAATAGTTTGATGGTCTTTGCTGTTGCTTATATCGGCTATCCTCTCCGCTTCCTGAGCGCGGGCAGATATTTTCCGCAACACCGTGCCGCCGATGACAAACAGGGCGATGCCGGCAATCACTATGACGCCTATCAGGGTTTCTTTTTTCATTTCGCCTCCTTACTTCTTCCATTCCTTTAATTTTGGCAAAAACTGCCTGTGACTCTCTTTAAGACGGGAATTTACGTGCGTGTAAATCTGCGTTGTGGTTAAATCAGCGTGACCCAAAAGCTCCTGCACACTCCGCAAATCGGCGCCGCCGGCCAACAACTCCGTCGCGAATGTATGCCGCAACGTATGCAGTTTGGAACTGATGCCCGCAAGCTCCGCAATAAGCGCGTAATTCTTCCATATACTTTTTCTTGAAAGCCTTTTTCCATTTTTGCTTAAAAAAAGGGCTTTCGAGGGCTTTTTTCCAATCAGTTTGGGACGCGCTTCGTCGAGATATCGTTTGAGCCACGACTTGGCTTGCCCGCCGAACACCACAAGCCGCTCCTTCCCGCCCTTGCCAAGCACTTTCACAATGCCTTCCGAGGTTATGTCATTGCAATTAAGAGAAACCATCTCGGAAATACGCAAGCCTGATGAATAGATGAACTCGTAAATGGTGCGGTTGCGAATGCCGAATGGCGTTTTCGTATCGACCAACTCAAGCATGCGGTCAACCGTTTCCTTGGTCAACACCGTCGGCAAATGCTCCGGACGTTTCGGCATTTCAAGAACATCAGCCGGGTTGTCGGCTCTGATATTTTCGTCAATTAAAAAACGAAAAAAAGAACGCAAAACTGAAATGACTTTCGCCGTGGTGCGCCCGTTTATATTGTTGGCTGAGCGCCTTTTCTCAAGATACGCGCCTAGATTCAACGCATGGATTTGGGAGATGTCAAGGGACTCGCCGTCAAGCCATTGCAAAAAAAACTGAATCTCTGATTCATACGTTGAAGCGGTAAGCGTAGAACGGCGTTCCATTGCGACGAGTCTCGTCCGGTATCTTTCCAGTATGCTTTGCAAATTTCCACCCTTCTAAATCTTTCATTTGAGGCCGTCTCAAAACGTCTTGAGACAGCGACATTAGATTTAGATGGAAAAGCGGATTTTTGACCGCTTTTTCCAAAGCCAGTTTCAAAACCAGTCCGAACTTTAGCTCGCAACTTTAGTTCGCCGAACATGGTTCGTATTTTGAAACCGGCTAATTTATTCGGGTTTTTAAATTGAATTTTTAGAAATTTGAAAAGGGGGTTTAAAAAATTCCGGGCTTGAGGCTTGAGACCCGGAATTTTTTAAACGCGCGAATCAGCGAAAGTTATATACCGCCCATTTGTTTTCGCAGGATCGCCGGTTGCTCAAGCTCATCTTCGGTAAAGATGTTCGGTCTGCTTGGAACGACGCCGGATGAATGTTTGCCGCCGCCCAAAATGTCTTTCCATTCATCAGATCTGATGAAATCTCCGCTTTTCTTTGTCCCGGCGCTTCCACCTGGTTTTTCGCTTTTTTGTTCCTTATTCTTCTGAAATCCTGTCGCAATAACCGTCACCCGCAACTGATTATCCAGCGTCAAGTCCTGACTCGCGCCTGCAATGATAATGGCGTCCGGATCGGCGTTCGCCGTGATAATCCTGACCGCTTCATCAAGTTCGGTTAGGGCGAAATTTTTGTCGCCCGTGACATTAACCAGAATTCGAGTGGCGCCTTCAATAGAGGTGTCTTCAAGCAAAGGGTTGTCAATGGCCGCCGATGTCGCTTCGGCGACACGGTTGTCGCCGGCGCCGTGTCCTATGCCCATCAAAGCCTCGCCTTGTTCCTTGATAATAGTCTCAAAATCCGCGAAGTCAACGTTGATAAGCCCGGTTCCCGTGATGATGTCGGAAATACCCTGCACCGCTTGGCGAAGCACATCGTCCGCCTTGAGAAAGGCTTCTATAATGGGGGTATTCCTTCCCACAATGCTAAGCAGATGCTGGTTGGGTATCACGACAAGCGTATCAACCGCCTGCCTCAGTTTGACAATGCCATCTTCAGCGAGATGCATCCGGTGGCGTCCCTCAAACTCAAAGGGTTTTGTCACCACGCCAACGGTGAGCGCTCCCACTTCCCGTCCAATCTGCGCGATAACCGGAGCCGAACCTGTACCGGTGCCGCCCCCCATGCCCGCAGTTACGAAAATCAAATTCGCCCCCCGCAGGGCGTCGGCTATCTTTTCCCTATCCTCGTTCGCGGCTTTTTCCCCGATTTCAGGTTTTCCGCCCGCTCCAAGCCCTTTGGTCAGCTTGGAGCCAATTTGCACTTTGATATTCGCCTTGCATTTATTCAAATCCTGCACGTCGGTGTTGGCGACGATAAATTCCACGCCGTTAAGCCCGCATTCGATCATACGGTTGACCGCATTGGAGCCTCCTCCTCCGGTACCGATCACTTTAATATAAGCAGGTGTTGGATTTAAGACTTTCTCATCAAGCACTTCAACCTTCAACATTCATACACCCCCTCCCCATTTTTTTATTCGCAGTGGGGTCTAATACCCCGCCCTAAAGGGCGGTTAAAATTGGCGTCGCCAACAAAAATATGGTAGCAGACCCTACAGTTACATAATTTCCGGACAAAACGAGCCTCGTCTATGATGCGCGCGGACAAGATACCCCGCCCTAAAGACGAGAGAAGTTCATTATACAGCCTTTTTCAATTCTTATCAAGATGGTTTTGTCACAAGCCGCCATATCAACCACATTTTATACAAAATCGTTTCCAAGCCATTCGAAGAATCGGGTGATGATGGAAGGTTTGAACGAGGCTTTTTTCTTTTCGCGCGCCGGACGTGGAATATGCGCGTCCGCATCCGCGCTTGCCGGTGTGTAAGCCTCTTGTTCGCGCTCAAACCCCAACAGAAGCAATCCGACGGCTGTTGAAAAAACAGGGCTGCGGTATTCGCCGGCAAGTCCGGCGACGGGAAGGGGAAGCCCTATGCGCACCGGCGCCTTGAAGATATGCGCCGCAAGCTCGGCGGCTCCCGCCAAAAGAGCGCCGCCGCCTGTAAGCACCACCCCGGCTCCAAGAGATCTGGCATAGGAAATTTTGTCGAGTTTTTCCTTCACCATCATAAAAATTTCTTCCATTCTGGGGCGTACGATAGCTAAGATTTGAGAACGCGGTATGAGCATCGGAGGCCTTCCGCCGACGCCAGGCACCGGAATGTCCGTATCGGTGTCCATGACGCCTTCCCAACAGCAACCGTCCTCTATCTTGAGCTTCTCCGCTATATCGTAGGAAACAGCCTTCATCTTTGAAATGTCGCTTGTGATAAGCGCGCTTCCCACCGGTATTGACGCGTTTGAGAAAGGCACGCCCTCCGAATAGACCAGCACATCGGTGGTGCCGCCGCCTAAATCAATGAGCGCCACTCCCATCTCCATTTCTTCCGGCGTAAGCGCCGCTCTGCCCGCGGCAAGCGTCTGCAACACAACTTCATTCGCCACGAGTTTCGCGCCATTGACGCATTTGATAAGATTTTGCTCGCTGGTGACGGAGCAGGTGATAAGATGCACCTCCGCCTCAAGACGTACGCCAATCATATTGAGCGGGTGGCGAATGCCCTTTTGATCATCAACAATAAAACTCTGGGGAATGACCTGCAAAATGCGTCTGTCCATCGGGATCGCCACGGCCTTTGCGGCGTCGATAACGCGGTCAATATCGCTCTGGGCGATTTCTTTCAAATTTTTGTTGTCTTTATTTCTTCCGGTAACTCCGACAACCCCGCGTGAATTGATGCCTTCAATGTGATTCCCGCCGATGCCGGGCCAACACAGCCGCACTTCGTGTCCGCTCATCAATTCAGCGGCGTCAACCGCATTCCGTATTGATTGAACAGTCGCCTCTATATTTACAACCACCCCTTTTCTCAATCCGGTTGAGGGGCAGATTCCCACGCCGATAATTTCAACTTGCCCCCGTTCATTCGGTTCGCCAATCATGGCGCATGTTTTAGTTGTCCCGATGTCCAAGCCTAAAACAAAATTATCATTCGCCATTAGCGAGCGCCTCCTTTGGGAATAAATGCCGGATCATGAGAGCGATAGTCAATTTCATCTGTGCTATACCGGGGGTCTTCTCCAACGGTTTTGACGGCAAGCAACATTCTGCGAATATAGGCGTCATCAAGCTCCGCGTTCATACGAACCCTGATAGAGGCCGATTTGGGGTAAATAATTAGGTCGTACAAATCAAGCCGATACTCTCCGACTATTTTCCAATTGATTTCAATTTCAGATATATGACTGAGGGAGGCTGATGAGATGTTCGATATTGTCTTCAACAGCGCCACAACTGAAAAGGGGAATTGGGCACCCGCATACGGGTTCTGCATTCTGGCGTCCGTAATGAGCGGAAGATGCATATTTGAAGAAGCGCGGCCTTTCTCAAACACTTTGCCCGTTTCGTCAACATACAGAAGAACTCCGGCGCCGCCAGCGAGCGACATAACCATAGCGGCGGGCTTTCGCGTTTCAAGTTTAATGACAAGCGTATTAGGAAAATGTTTTTCAACAACGGCGTCTTTTATCGCCGCAATGGCCAGCAACTTCGCTCTCACATCCGCTTTATTAATAGTCCAATAGGTCTGGTTTTCAATTCCGGCTCTCGCCAAGATGTCGGCTCGCTCCATGTTGAGGATTTCAGTCACATCAATACGCGAAATAGGCATAAACGATCTTCCTCCATAAGCGACGCCGCTCGCCAGGAGAGCGAGAATAAGCGCGGAAAGCGCGCTTGCTAAAAGCACAAAAATCACTTTTCTTCTCTGAGCGGGTATTCTGTTTATGAGTAGTTTAAAAGTTATTCTGTCATCCACAAAAGAATTTTCTTTTAGCATATCCCAATTATACACATTTCTTCAAGTTTGTGAAGTGTTTTTGGACGAAAATTTTTAGAAAAGGCATGGAAAATGAGGAATATCAAATTGCCAC
>JAIRTS010000187.1 GCA_031254795.1 Treponema sp. | reverse complement strand
TGTGGCATGCGGCTCGTTATTTTTTTGGGGATGGGGGGATAGCTCGTGATAGTGTCAATAATTACATCTTTGGGCGCGTAGGGATTCGAACCCCAGACATCCACGGTGTAAACGTGGCGCTCTAACCAGCTGAGCTACGCGCCCTTTCTTGCAATCTGCCCAGAGGGAGATTTGAACTCCCATGCTGTTGAGGCACTGGTACCTGAAACCAGCGTGTCTACCAATTCCACCATCTGGGCTTAATTCGCTTTGGACGATGTTGGATTTGAACCAACGACTTCTACCGTGTGAAGGTAACACTCTCCCGCTGAGTTAATCGTCCATACTATCGCTAGATTAGCAAAATCAAACGCTTTTGTCAAGATGTATGACGATAAAAAACAGCCACGCGAGGTTTTTTCAGAACGCGCTCCTATGGAAAGGTGAAAAAAACACGATGACCACCGGCCGTGTTGTTTCATTAGTACGTCCGGGCCGGCAAACCGTCGCCGAAACGCAAGTTCAGCGCAACCGGAACGATTTACTCAGCCCACACTTTTTCAACGCCCCCGCAACGCGCATACGTTTCAATTGCGGCGTCATCGGCGGACGCTTGTATCTGGGAAGTGGTTCTGATGATCGTCTCGCCTTCCACGTCAGGGAAGTGCAGGTACACCGCGCAGGAGCCTTGTTTTTCAAGCAAGGCTTCCCTCAAAACAATGAGCGTGCTGTCGGTTTCAACGGCGGTCTCCGTAAGCCTGATATGCACGATTGGGTCACGGGGCTGCTCCGCCGGCGAAGCCTGCGAAACAGCCGGCGCGGCCGGTTGTGATGGTTGCGAGGACGCAGGTTGCTTTGGCGGTTTCTTCCCGCCAGCTTTTTTCGCCGCGTCTTTGGGATTGGACTCTGCCTCCCTTTGCAACTGCTCCAGATCAAGAAATTCGTTTACAATAAGGCTTGGCCTGTCAGGGCGGCGAGACTTGTCCAGCTTGCCTTTGAGCGCGACGATGTTGTCAATCGCAAGCGTATTCCGGCATTTTTCCCACGTGTCCGAAAAAATCACCAGATCGATCTGTCCGTTAAAATCTTCAATAGAAGAAAACGCCATGTCTCCGCCTTTCGATGTCTGGTACGGCTTTACGCTCCTGATGACGCCCGCCAGTACGTAAAGGCCGTCTTTCGCGCCCGCGGCCTGCGCAAGGTTCAACGTACAGTTTTGCTCCCACGCTTCGCGGTACTTGTCAAGCGGGTGGCTGAAAAAGGCGTCAATAGCTGTCTGGGTAAGACCGGGTTTTTCGAGGTTGAGTACGCTGTCAACAAGGAAGCTCGGTTTATCCCGCATATCGGACGCGCTGAGCTTTCCCCGGACAGCTACAACTCTATCCACCGCAAGGCTGTTCTTCGCCCGCGCCCACGAATCGGCGAACAGCGTCAACTCAATTTCGCCATTATAATCCGCAATGGCGCTGAACCCCATTTCACCATTGTTCGTGTGATGGGACTTCATATCTTTGATCATGCCGACAATGGTGTACATGCCGTCTTCGGCGTTGTCGGTATCCGCCAAATTCAGCGACGAATGCTTCTCCCATATATGTTTAAAATTGTCCATCGGATGACCTGAAAAGTAAAAGCCGAGCAAGTCTTTCTCAATTTGGAGCTTTTCCATGTGCGTCCACTCGGGCTTCTCAACAAAATGAAAGGGTTGCAGGCCATTTTCCGGCTCATCATCAAAAAGACCGCTCTGTCCGTACGCCCTGCTTTCCTTGCCTTTTTGCAGAGATTCCACAACCTGCTCAAGGTTGCCAACCAACGTAGCCCGTGAGACCCCGAACGAGTCGAATGCGCCGGCGCCGGCGAGCAGTTCCACGACCTTTTTGCCTACGGCTTTAATATCCACCCGCTCAAGGAAGTCCAGAAAATTCTGGTAGGGGCCGTCTTTTTCGCGGCAAGAGATTATCTCGTTGGCGGGACCTTCGCCAATGCCCTTTATGCCGAGAAAGCCGTACACGATGCGTCCGTCCGCGACGGAGAAGTACCGGTCGGAACGGTTGATGTCAGGCGGATCGATGGCAAGCCCCATCTTGCGGGCTTCGTCAATATAGGAGGGCAGGCTGTCCGTCCCGGAAATCTCGTTGGTGAGTTTCGCCGCCATAAATTCAGCGGAAAAATTCGTCTTGAGATATGCGGTCTGATACGCCAGCGCCGAATACGCCGCGGCATGGCTCTTGTTGAAACCGTAATTGGCAAAAGGAATCAAAATCTCATAGATGCGGTCCGCGTCGGCTTTCTTAAATCCATTTTTCACCGCGCCCTCGATAAACGGCGCCTTTTCCTTGTCGATGATCTCCCGCTTCTTTTTTCCCATCGCGCGGCGCAGTATGTCGGCTTGCCCCAGCGAGTAGCCCGCTATTCGCTGGGCGACCTGCATAACCTGCTCCTGATACACAATGACCCCGTAGGTTTCCTTGAGAATATCTTCAAGGCATGGATCAGGGTACACTATTGGCTGCCGCCCCCATTTGGACTCAATAAACTGCGGAATATAATCCATAGGGCCAGGGCGGTACAAGGCGTTCAAGGCGATAAGATCCTCAATGCTGGTCGGTTTCGCCTGCCGCAGCACATTCTGCATGCCTTGAGATTCAAACTGGAAAATGCCCGAACTCTTCCCTTCGCCCAGCATCTTAAACGTCGCCTCGTCGTCTTCAGGGATGGCCTCAATGGTAAAATTCGCGTATTCAGCGCCCCGTTTTTTGATGAGGTCAATGGTGTTTTTGATGAGATCGAGATTTTTAAGCCCCAAGAAGTCCATCTTCACCAACCCTTGCTCCTCTATGACGTCCATGGTGTACTGGCTCGCCACGCCGCCGGTTCTAGGGTCTTTGTACAGCGGCACATAGTTTGCGAGGGATGTCTTTCCAATGACAATGCCGGCCGCGTGGAGGCTTGAGTTGCGATTCTTGCCCTCCAGTTTGCGGGCGAAGGCGAACAATTCCTGATACTTGGGGTTTTCCTCCAATTCCCGCAGCCTCGGCTCCTCCTCAAACGCCTTTTTCAGCGTCATCTTGGGGTCTTTGGGAATGAGATTGGCAATCATATTCGCTTCCGAAAGTGGAATGTCAAGAACGCGGGCGACATCTTTGATGACGGCCTTCGCCTTGAGCGTGCCAAAGGTGATGATCTGCCCCACGCGATCTTTGCCGTATTTGTCCGTGACATACCGGATAACCTCGTCGCGGCGTTCGTTGCAGAAATCGACATCGAAGTCCGGCATGGAGACGCGCTCAGGATTGAGGAAGCGCTCGAACAGGAGGTCGTACTTGAGCGGATCTATGTCCGTGACGCGGAGCGCATACGCCGTAATGGAACCCGCGCCGGAGCCGCGTCCCGGACCAACCGTGATGTCGTGTTCCTTCGCCCAGTTGATGAAGTCAGCCACGATGAGAAAATAGCCCGTAAAGCCCATCTTTATGATGATGTCAAGTTCGTATTCCGCCCGTTTGCGGATTTCTTCCCCGTAGTCGGGATAGCGCTTCGCGAGCCCTTCAAACGTAAGGTGCCGCAAGTACTCGTCGGCGTTGTTGAAACCGAGGGGAATGTCGAATTCAGGAAGGTATTTGGGAAGGTCTTTTGTCTTGATTCTGGGAATTTCGGTTTCGCACCGTTCGGCGATGCGCACGCTGTTTGCGACAGCTTCCGGGTATTCGGGGAACAACGCCGCCATCTCGTCGCCGGTTTTGAAGTAAAACTGGTCGGAATCAAAACGCATGCGCTTTTCATCGTCGCGTTTTTTCTGGGTGCTGACGCAAAGGAGGATGTCCTGAACCACAGAGTCCTCTCTGTCAAGGTAATGAATGTCGTTGGTGACGACAAGCGGGATTCCGGCGCGTTTCGCTATGTCTATGAGCGCCGCATTGACTTTTTTCTGCTCCTTCAGCCCGTGATCCTGCAATTCAAGGTAAAAATCCTCGTCTCCAAACAGATCCCGAAACCATCGCGCTTTTTTTTCAGCCGCTTCTATTTTGTCTTCCAGAATGAGACTTGGAACTTCGCCGGCAATACACGCGGAAAGACAGACAAGCCCTTCGTGGTATTTAACCAGCGTTTCCTCATCAATGCGCGGCTTGTAGTAGAAGCCGTCTATATACGAGATGGAGGTTAATTTCAAGAGGTTTTTATAGCCCCGCGTATCTTTGGCGAGGAGTATCAGGTGGTAATACTTGTTTCCATGTTCCACCTCGCTCTTTTCAAAACGGGAGCCGGGCGCCATGTAAAACTCATTCCCGATAATGGGATGAATGGGATTGGCGCGCGGCGAATGATCCGCATGCTCTTTGCACGCGGCAATGAATTTCAGCGCCCCGAACATGTTGCCGTGGTCTGTAATGGCAAGATGCCTCATGCCCAAGGCTTCGGCTTTGTCGGCGAGGCTCTCCACCGAAGCCGCGCCATCTAACAGGGAATAGTCGCTGTGGACATGGAGATGAACAAAATCTATCATAGCGCGTCTATGATAGCCTTTAACCGCGTTTTAGGCAAGACGAATGAACTCTCTCTCCGGCGTCATAGGGCGCGCCCGCGCATTCCAAAAAGCCCGCCGGTTTCCGTCTGAGCCCGCGGCGCCGCAGGCTCCACCGGACGCGGGCTTGTGGTCGCGTCCGAGGTCATTCTTCCATTTTGTCAAGAAAATTTTCTCTGGCCCTGTTTATCGCGCTTAACATCCGGCTAAACACGGCTTTAAAATCCTCTGGTTTTGCGACATATATCTCCGCGGATATCATAAAACGCCCGCCGTCTTCCATAGAATACACTTTGGCCACTTTCGTCCTTCTATTTGCATAATCAATGGCAATGGGAAACTGGCGCGCTTCGTATTCATAATCCAAAGCGTAATTAGCCAAATACCCTATTCTGAAATACCCTAAATCGTCTTCATTCACCTCAATCCAGAATGGCCTTCCCTCCTTCTTGAACGCGACATCGCCATCGGAGTCAATTGAAGGCGAATAACCCTCTAGGGTTAAATAGGACATATACATCTTTTGCAGTTCCGCCCGCGAATACTGGGCAGACACTACCCCGGTGAAAATACAAACAAGCGCCATAGAAAACAGCGTCACTTTTGAAACTCGCATAACCATCCTCCTTGGTATCACGCCGACAAGCGTTTTGATTTCATACGCCTATCCTCTTTCGTTAGCGGCGGCGCGGCGGGTCGCATGGCTCCCACAGCCGGTTTTATGCCGCTTGCCGGGCAGGCTGTCATCCACATTGGCTGCTGACAGTCTTTTTTCATTGTCGCCTTCCCCCGTTTTTCCTTATAGGGAAGCGGTTACTATTATATCCTCTGTTTTAATACTTATCAATAAATTTCTTAAAATTTTTCCAAACATTTGCGTCGCAG
>JAIRTS010000041.1 GCA_031254795.1 Treponema sp. | reverse complement strand
GGGTTCTCGCCGACAAGGGCTTCCAGGTCCTCGTCCATACCCGATGGGGTGGGACGGAACACGGCTTCTCCCGCCACGTATTTTACGACGCCGCCCTTATGCTTATCCGGGTCGGTCATGCTCCGCTCATAAATGAGGTTCATGTCCGTGTCCCAGATTTTGGGAAAGATGCACGGCTGGACAAGAGATCTTGTGTTCCTGCCGTGAATGGGCAGGCTGCCGGTCGCAATGATGACGACGCCCGTGTAGGCCGGCGTCTTCGTCGGCGAGAGAGGCCGCCGTATAGGCGACGGCCTGCTGTGGCGCAACAGCGCCTCGCTTATGGCTTTGAGGCTCACGGTGTACGAAGCCAGCATAAAACCCATGTCTTTTGACAAAGCGGGCGGCATCCTGCTCGCCGGACGGCTTAACCCCTCTATGTCAGCAAAATTGAGTTCCCTGCCGCTCAAAAGATCGCCCACCGTACGGGACGAATCCACCTGTATATTCAGGATGGCCGGACGTATGAGGTGAAAGTACTCCCTTTCAACGAGTTCCTGCGCCAGCGCTCTCCCGCCCGGCAACTTGATATTCGCCGAAGCGAGGTTGAGCGCAGTTTGCGCCCTGATCTCCATGTCGATCCAGTGAATGGAACTCTTTGTGTCAAACGCCGGCTGCCTGATGGCGGTTTGCCCAATGGCAAGCTGGACGAAACAAAAAAAAAGCGGCGACAAAACCAAACGCTTCATGGCGGTTTCTCCAAATTCTCCAAGTCTTCCATTTTTTCGGACGCCTGATTTTGAAAGTGGCGCCTACTCTTTTATCGGCGCTTTCAGCGTCCTTCCTACACTCAACGTGTCCTGCAAATTCATATTATTAATCATTGCGAGCGTTTCCGGGCGGATTCCGTAGGCTTGCGCGATAGACCAGAGCGTTTCCCCCTGCCGCACCACATGAGCGCCGGTGAAATCGGATGGAGGGGGATCGTTCGCCGGCGCGCCCTGGTAGGGCGCCACGTCTTTGAAGGCGGGAATGACGAGCCGCGCGCCGATTTGGAGGGCGTTTGGCCGCGCGCCATTGTTGTGTTCCATGATTTGCGCGACTGTGACTCCATAATGCCTTGCGAGCGCGGACAAGGTGTCCCCGGATTTGACGGTGTACATATAGTATTTGATCATGACGACATCGCTTCTTTCAAGAGTCGCGGCGATTTTATCCGCGTCCTCCACCCGCACTTTAAGGAGATAGTTTTTATCCGGCGGCGTGACGGTGTAAAAAAGCTCCCGATTCGCGTTTATCAGGACTTTTTCGTCAACGCCTGCGTATTCGGCGACCAGCCTCAAGTCGACGGTTTTGCCTGCCTTGATCCGCGTCCATTGAACATCTTTTATCCAGAGAACCGGCAAGCCGTATTGACGCGGATGTGTGAGGATATGGGAGACGGCTAGGAGTTTCGGCATGTACGCCGAGGTTTCCATTTTGAGATGGTTTCGCTCGGAAAGTTTCCAGTAATCCTTAACGCCCGTCTGTTTGACGACCCTTTGCAGTCCGCCAAGCCCCATGTTGTATGCGGCGAGGGCCAACGCCCAGTCTCCCAAAGCGCGGTGGTTTTCGCTAAGTTTCTCAAGGGCGCCAATGGTGGCTTTCCAAAAATCCATGCGCTCGTCCATCCACTCCGTGATTTTCATGTCAAAAGGACCCATGCTATTCCGCATGAACTGCCACAGTCCGACCGCGCCTGACGAGCTTTTCGCGTCGCTCACAAAACCCGATTCAATGACCGGCACATAGAGCAGTTCCACCGGCAGATTCCGCGCGTCGATTTCCTTCCGGATGAACGCCAAATACGGCTGGGCGTTCGCCATGACGCTGTCAAGCCAAAGTCTGCCGCTTCTTGTGGCATACCGGTCAATGTAAGCCTGTGTGGATGGTTTGTCCAGCCCCTCTATCAGCGAAGGCATGGCCACGTCAGCGCCCCTGGACAACCGCTCAGGGATGACGGCGGTTTTCCCGCGCAGGGGGCGCGGGAAAGCCTGCGGCTCCAACGGCGCCTCCTCAGCGGGAGGCGGCTGATCGGCGAATAGGGGCGATCCCAAAAGCGCGGCGAGGAAAACCGCGAGCGCCATAGCGCTAACGCTAAAATTTTTCGCCATAGTATACGCCTGCCCATTCCCAGCGTCCGTGTATGTCGGGATTCAGCGGGAAAGAAATTTTACGGAAGTAAAGATACCATGTTGAAAGGTACTGGGACCAGCCCCATGTCCTTAAGTAGGCCTCGGTTGCGTTTGAGATGGGATCCAATGTCGCCGCGTATTGCACATTGGCGCCCTGCATGAAGTCGGGCAGGTTGAATTCAGCCATGCCCGAATCGTCGGCGTCGTGTTCCGACCATGAGCGGGCGAAAAAATTGACCTTTGCGCGATACTGCCACAGTTGCCAACTGTTGCCTGCGGCCATGGCCGCTTTTACGGTGTTGACCAAGCCGGGCAAGGTTTCAAATGTCCAGTCTTTTGAGGATTTGCTGAAGTCAACGAGACGCTTCGCATACTGCTCCGCGTTGGGAAAGCCTGGTACGTTTGCGCCAAGGAAGGCGAGGAACTGGGTGTAGGCTTGTATGGCGAGGTTCCATTCCCCGATGTCTTCGTAGGCTTGGCCAAGCAAAAAATAATCAACCGCGAGATTGGTCTGATCCGGAAAGCGCGTTATGAGTTCCTGATAGTATTTGACGCGGCGACCTGAATCGGCGACGAGATCGAGCAATTGGTTGAGGCACGCGAAGTGTATTGATTTTCCCTCAACAAGCATATCCGGATAATTTTTAAGGATAATCTCAAAATAGAGAGCCGCCACTTGCGGCGCTTCCTGCTGGACATGGGTATAGGCGATCATAAGAAGGTAATAGACGTTGTACGGGTTGTCCGGCAACGCGTTTATCTGGAAAGAGAGGAAATTGTTGAGTACGCTGTACTCCTTTTGCCTCATGTAGACAGCGGCTATCTCGCACACCAGCGAGAATCGCTCTTCCGCCGAAATATCTTGCTGATTCAAAAGCGTCCAGAGGCTTTTTAGCTGTTCCTGTTTCTCTTTTGCGCCGATCAAATAGTAGGGTTCAACTCTGTAACGCTCCAGAGCGCCACTGCCGGCGCGATTATCCGCGCAACTGGCTGTGGAAAGAAAGCATACGGCCAGCGGCAACAATGACACAAGACAGTATAGGTTCTTCATTGCCTCCATAATAGACCATATATTATATCTTGGCAAGGGATATTATTTGTGGTATATTATACCGTATGCATACAAAGTTAAAACGCTCCATTCTCGCTCAGATAGTTTTTTTTACCGGTTTGACTCTTGTATTGGTGGGATTCGCTTTTCTTCTGGGAAGCGAAGACGCTGTTTCTCAACAATATGTGCTTTTGGCGTTTTTATTTATGCTGTCTGGCGTAGGCGTCGCTTTTTTTGCCATCAAACTCAATAAACGGGCGGTGTATCTTTTCTTTGCGTGCCTTTCAATATTAGTGGGAATTTTCCTTTTTCTGGATGCTTTGTCGCTGTTTCCGTTTTCTTTCAGGCAGGCGTGGCCGCTCATGGCGGTTTTTTCCGGGCTGTCCCTCATCCCCGCAGGCTGGCGGAGGTACAGTACCTTAAACATCAAATTCCTGGCTCCGTCTCTAGCTTTCATTGCGCTCGGCGTCTGCTTGCTTATTTTTTCATTTCGCGTGGTTCCTTTCAAATTTTCACAATTTATTCTCAACTGGTGGCCGCTTCTCATCCTTTTGGCGGGCGTTCTTCTTATGCTTCTGACTTTAGGAACAAAACACACAAGCGAGGAAACAAAGCCATGAGCCGCGCCGCAGGGCGCTTCCTTATCCTGCCGGCGCTTTTTTTATTTTCCTGCGCAACTCAACCGGCCGCCGTACGGCAAGGCGATCCTCGCTCGCCTGCGGCGGGTTCACAAGCGGGCGCACAAACGGGCGCGATTTCTGAAGTTTTCGAAACGCCGCCCCAAACCGGCGGGACTCCCGCGGCCATTCCCTCAGGAAACGCCGTTCCACCTCCAGTGCCTTCCGGCGCGCCGTCAAACGGCGGCGGCATTGCCGCCGAAATACGGGCGTTGGTGTATTCAGGGATACCGTCCTCCCTGCTGAAAGCGCTCGATCTTATCCGCGCCAACAACCTCTCAAACGGCGAATTCGGCAGAACTATGAACGCGGTGATTGTGTACATGCTCCAGTGGCTGTATCCCGGCGTTCAGGGGCAGTTTCCGGCGGTAAGTCCGCCTCAAACCGCAGTTTACACCAAAATTCTGCTGGGGGCCGACAAAGGCATTTATACAGCGCCGCCTCCAAACGGAGACTACCTTGAATGCGTCCTGCCGTTTCTGGCTTTCATCAGAAGCGTGGATTCCGCGCCTGCGGATCCCGCGAGGTTGCTCGCAAGCCTTCCAGATTTGGAAAAAGCGGTCGCGCTCCACCCCAACGGGGTCGCGCCCCGGTATTTTACCGGATTTGTCTATGAAAAAAACGGGCGTTTCACCGAAGCGCGCGCCGCGTATTTACAGGCGCTCGCCATATCAAAAGAGTGTTATCCGGCCTCGCTTGGCTTGGCGCGCCTCATGATGGGCGAAGGGCGGAGTCAAGACGCGGAGCAGACGCTGTCAGACGCGCTTATGGTTTTCCCCGACAATGAGGACATCAAGCGGCAGCTTGCGATTATGTATTACGAAATGGAAGACTGGCCCCGCGCGGACGGCGCCATTGCGGAAATTGTGCGGAAAAACAACAAGGACGGGGATTTTATGCTCATGTACGCGCGGACTCTGATCGAGCGAGGGCAGTTTCCCCGCTCGCAAAACCAGCTTGACGCCTATGCGCTCATCAATGCGAATGACCCAAACTACTTGTTCTTACGGGCGCGTATTCAGGCCGAAGGGTTTCACAACAGAGACGCCGCGCTCAACTACCTCCGCGCCCTCCGCAACGCGCCTGCCGCCCTTGAGGAGGACGCGCTGGTTTACATGACGAAACTGCTTTTGGAATCGGATAAAAAAGAAGAGCAAGCCGAAGGAAAAACCATACTCGCCGGATTGCTTGACAAAGAGAATCCCTCTCTAGCCGTCGCTGAGCTTGCCGTCATTGACGCGATTCGCCGCGACACATGGGAAGAGGCGCGTCCCTATATGCGGCGTCTGCTTGACGAACGCCGTTCTCCCGCAGATTTGATGAACGCTTACATGATTGAACGCGGACTGAACAACAACGTTTCCGCTCTCGCCTACGCCCGCGAACTGTTCCAAAAAGAGCCGTCGAACGTTGACGCGGCGCTTGTCTATATTTCCGCGCTGATCGATACGGGGCGGACAGCCGAGGCCGCGTCTCTGATAGACGCCCGCATCGGCGC
The DNA here is from genome assembly GCA_031254795.1 of Treponema sp. Lineage (GTDB taxonomy): Bacteria > Spirochaetota > Spirochaetia > Treponematales > Breznakiellaceae > JAIRKH01. Next base: position 4,930 of record JAIRTS010000041.1, on the reverse strand, counting down.
GGCGCCGTCCGGCTCCGTGAAGTCCAACTACTATTACCTGCGCAGCCGCACAAGAAGCGGCGATGAAGCCCGCTTAAACGACCTTCGTTCAAGCCTCTTTGAGCATCCCCGAAATCTACAGTCGCTTATAGCCATGTTTGATTACTACCATAGGCAGGGCGACCGCCGCGCTCTGTACTACTTGAAACAAGCCCTTGCCATTGACCCTGACAACCAGCGGTTAAAACGGTATGAAAAAGAATATTCAAATTAATACGAGCGAGGATGAAATCCGCGCCATCGCCTATACAACCGCCACGCGCGAGCATTCGCTTGCCAAAATTCTCTTTTTTTAGTATATTGACAATGTGAAGAATATACAGAAGAAGCCTCTTTTTCTTATTATTTTGCTGTTATATGCGGCTTTCACCGTCTTTTTTGAGGAATCTTTTATATTTACACATCTTTGCCACGCGCATGATCATAATGGCGTGGGAGAAAGTTGCTCCGTTTGTTATGAAATAGAACGCGCTCAACTTCTCCTTGAAGGGCTTGGACGCATTGCCGTTGCGCTCTTTGTCGCGATTCTTGTCGCGTATGCTAAAAAGCCTGTAAAAAAACTGGCGTTGACAGCCCACGCGGCGCTAACGCCAGTTACATTAAAAGTCCGGCTCAATACATGAGGCGTCATCTCTCATCGCTGGTGTTAAAACAGGTTTTAAAATTTGCTGTTTTGAAACCGGTCATGCGAGGCTTTCCCAAAAACCAACCCATTCGCGCTTCGGGAAAGCCTTGTCGCAACTATATTTTTTCTATTGAGGTTTTTCAGAATATCAGATTTTGAAAAAACGCTGTGGATTTAATTGGAAAAGCTGGCTTTTGACCACTTTTCCCAAAGCCAGTTTTGAAACTGGTTCGATTTTGAAAAGATTCTATTTTTCTATAGAGGAGATTTTATGAAACGAGTATATATACTCATCGCGCTATATAGTGGTATATGTTCATTCGCTTTTGCCAATCCGGCCAAAGACGCGCCGAAGGTGGATGGCGCCATTACAGTAACCACGACCATTTTCCCGTTCTACGATTTCACCCGCGCCATTGCCGGCGACAAGGTGAATCTTGCCTTGTTGCTGCCGCCGGGCGCCGAAAGCCACTCATTTGAACCGACTCCCCGCGACATGACCACCATTCGAAACAGTGATATTTTCATCTATAATGGCGGGGAATCTGACTCGTGGGTGGACAAGATTTTAAATTCCTCGGACACGCCGAACATGAAAATCATCAGGCTCATGAATGCCGTTGACGTGGTTGAAGAAGAAATCGTCGAAGGCATGGAAGAAGAAGATGAGGAAGAAGCTCATGGCGAGGAAATAGACCCTGAATACGATGAGCATATTTGGACTTCGCCCCAAAACGTCGTGCGGATCGTTCGGGTGATAACGGACTCGCTGTGCGAAAAAGACAGCGCCAACGCCGATCTTTACCGGCGGAACGCGGCTTCTTACATCGTAAAGCTGAATGAACTTGACGCCGCTTTTCAAACGGTTGTCAACAACGCGAGCCGAAAGACAATCGTGTTTGGCGACCGGTTCCCCTTCCGGTATTTTGCCGATGCTTACGGGCTTTCCTATTTCGCCGCTTTTCCGGGCTGTTCCACCGAAACCGAACCGTCTGCGGCGACCGTCGCCTTCTTGATCGACAAAATCAGGGCGGAGAAAATTCCCGTTGTTTTTCACCTTGAGCTTTCAAATGAAAGAATGGCGGATGCCATAGCCGCTGAGACCGGAGCGAAAAAGCGCCTGCTCCATGCCGTTCATAACATAAGCAAGCGGGACCTTGACAGGGGCGCGACATATCTGGAATTGATGACCCGCAATATAGACGCCTTGCGGGAGGCGTTGCAGTAAATTAAAAAAGATGGGAACCTCTAAGAAACTCCGGTTGAGTTTTTCGAGGTTCCCGCATTGCAGGAATCTACGGGACAGCGATCTGCCATCGCGTAGCAAAACCGCTCCTGAAAGTGGACAGCCCTCTAGGCTCTCCGAAAATTATACTCCGACGACAGTTTTGACTTGGGGAACTTTCTCGCGGAGGTAGGTTTCAATTCCCCTTTTCAGCGTCATTTGCGCCATAGGGCATCCGCCGCACGCTCCGGTCAGCCTAAGCGATACGGTTCCGTCATCTTTGAAGGAAACAAATTCCACATCTCCGCCGTCAGCTTGCAACGAGGGACGCACGTCATCAAGCGCGGCTTTTACTTGTTCTTCTAACATAGCACTCTCCTATAACTACTGAGCCAGCTTCAAAACTTCAGTTTTGAAACAGGCTCTACTATAACAACCTTTAGGCTTTTCGACAAGTGGCTCACCCGGATTGGGCGCCCAGTCCGGGCGCAGGCGCCTTCGAATCAGATTCCCTGAAACGCTTCGGGACGTTCGCATGAGCTTTTTACGGTGTAATACACGCCGGAAGCCGCCGCTTCGTAAATTCCATGCATAACATCAAGTACATGGTACGCCATTTCTCCTGAAGCGCGGTGAGGCGACCCGTTTGCGATTGCTTCAGCCATATCAACGACTCCGATTCCTCTCAGATTTGCGCCGCCATGCCAGTCATCCGCGTCTTTGCAGTCATCCTCATGACGCATGACAAGAGGAATTTCAGACCATGTTTCCGCGCGAAAACGCCGAATCAGCGCCGCGCCACGAAACGTATTGGGATCAGGGAGGCGGAGCGCGCCTTCTGTACCGTATAACTCAATATACGGCATGGAATGCGACCATACGTCAAAACTCGCGGCGAACGTTACAACGGCGTTATTCGCAAAATCAAGCGTAGCGGCGACATGGGTGGGTGTTTCTACGGCAATAACCGTTCCGGCAAGCGGCTCGCTCGTAACGACGCGAGTCTCAAAACCCTTCCGCGCGGAACCGGATACTCTCGTTATTGGTCCCAACAGGTTGATGAGCGCCGTAAGATAATAGGGTCCAACATCAAAAAGAGGCCCGCCACCCGCTTTATAAAACGCCTCTGGAGATGGATGCCACGCTTCCACGCCATGATTCATTACAAACGCGGCGCCCGCTATGGGACGCCCGATCCAGCCGTCGTCAAGCAATTTGCGGCAGGTTTGCAGTCCCGCGCCGAGAAATGTATCCGGGGCGCACCCGACCCGCACTTTTTTTTCCGCCGCGCTTTTCAAAAGCGACTCGGCTTCTTCCCTGGTTATGCAGAGCGGCTTTTCGTTGTACACGTGCTTGCCCGCTTTTACTGCGGTCATTGCGAGTTTGTAGTGTTGATCCGGCGAGGTCAGATTGAGAATCAGATCGACATCCTCCGCGTTGACAAGTTCCTCAAGGGTGAGCGCGCGCGGAATGTGATAGCGTTCCGCAGCTTTCTCAGCCTTTTCTCGCGTCCGGTTGGCAATGGCGGTCGCCGCAACCTTGTCGCTAAAGATTCCCGTTACATTGCGCAAATATATATCGCTGATATTGCCGGCGCCAGCGACGCCGATACGTAGTTTGTTCATTGGAAAAGTATATCGCATTACAAGCAAAGTGAAAATGGAGTGGCGAAGGCGACAAAGAGAGAAAAGAGGCTGTTCCAAAACGCGAACTACATTGTTTGAACCTTTTCTCACTTATGTCTTAAACCACAGTAAACCATAGCATACCACTACAGCCAAACAATAAAGTGTTTACACTTTTTTAGCAAGGGAAAAATCCAAATTCGCCTGTTTCGGTTTACGATGGTTTGTCCCGAACATCAGTTTAGGTGTAAATTTAGGTACCACAAATTTCGTATTAGAATGAGAGAAATAAAGAATCCCCGGAGCTTGCTCCGGGGTATTAAACCATGAAGATTTTAATAAAAAAAAGTGGAACACCCCACCCGAAGACAAGGGCATCCCGCTAGGAAAGGTGTATTTGAAAAAAAGTCAGGCGGGTTCAGCCTCCAAGGATTCCAGGGCTTTGGCAGTTTCAGGTTTCGGGGATTCAGGACTTATCGTTTTCAGGGAGGACTTTTCTGATGCCTCTGATTCGGTTTCGGCTTCTTCGTCCTCATCCTGGAAGTCATACACAATTTGGCGCAATCGGGCGATGATGGAATTCATCAGATTTTCCACCCGATCGGATACCTGTACCGTAACCTTGACGATTTTCAAAGCCTTTTTCAGTTTCTTGCACTTCGCACCCACTTCGCCAAGTGCGATATCGTCCGTTATATCTTTTAAGCCCTCGTTAATTTTTTTCTCCAAATCCCCAAACTCATCGCAGCGTTTGTACAGGAAGTTCAGAAGACATAAGATTTTCCACCATTGCCTGCCGTTCCCTGACGGTGCATTCCGATGTATGCTCTGCGGCCACCTCCCTGCGCTGATACCGATTTGCCCTGCAGATGTTCCACGAGGCGATTCCGATTCCAAGCCCCAGTCCGATAAGGACTACCAGAAGGGCGACCGCTAAAATAATAGAGCCTGTCCCAAAACTAATTGACTGTGCGCTACGCGCACGGTTTTGGGACAGGCTCCTGCGGTTTTTCAGGCTTTCAGCCTTGCAAAATCGCGAATTTCACGGTTGCTTTCCCAAAAACTGAAGTTTTGGGAAAGCCTCAATAGTTATCATAAATTTCTCCTAAGAGCCTGTTCAAAATCTTCTCAGTATCAGCGATATAAAGGCAAGAGCCGTCATTTGCAGCGTGTCGCGGAGCTTTCGCTCGCAGTTTTCCAAAGGCGGCGGTGTTTTTCCAGCCACGCGAATGAGCGTTCGACTATCCGGAGCTTGGGCATAACAGCGAATTTACGCCGCTCGTTACGCTTGATCACTTCAACTTCCGCTTCCATAAGTTTTCTCACGGCGTCGGCGAGCTTTTCCCCGCTGCAACCGCCGTCACACAGGACTTTCACCGCCCTTGTCAGGTTTGGCGTGTATGCCCGCAACGCCCC
>JAIRTS010000205.1 GCA_031254795.1 Treponema sp. | reverse complement strand
GGGCTGAGGCGCTCCGGGCGCTGAGCCTGTCGAAGCGCCGTAGATTGTCCACAGATTGCACGGATTGGAACAAAAAAAGAATAATCAGCGCAATCAGCATAATCTGTGGACTATTCAGTAAAAATGGGGTATGCGGTACACGCAGTATGCGCGTAAACGCGGCGTACAAACACGGAAGGCGTTCCATAAAGCCTGACCATGGGAACCGCCGCGTAAGAATAAGGTTCGCTTCGCCCGCTCCCGCAATGGCGACGCTCACCGGCTCGCCCAATTGACGCGCTATTCTTCGCTCCGTTTCACATCAAGCGCGATCATCTGCGGCGTTTCCGTTCCATTATACCAATTCCGGTTGAGGCGGAACACCACGTCAACCACGTTGTTCACGTCAAAATCCTTTTTCACCTTTTCCGCCGCGTTCCAGTAAACCGCAGGCCACTTGTATTTGCCCGTATCAAGCGTTATTTTGACGTGATTCGCCCCATTCTTGCCCATGAATTGAATTTCCTGCGCCCTCATCTTCTTCGCCATAAACGTGATCGGCTCGTTTCCCGCGCCAAACGGCTCCAAACGGTCGATCACCTTGAAAATATCGGGATTGAGGTAGGAAAGCGGCAACTCCGCGTCAACGATAATATCCTCGCTCGTTTCCTCCTCTTCCGAAAAATCAATTGTCTGGGATATTGTCTTGAGGCGTTCCAGAAACGTCTCCCAATGCCGTTTTTCCATGCTGAATCCCGCCGCGTAGTCGTGTCCGCCCTTGTCAATGAATAAATCGGCGCATTGATCCAGAATTGGGGTGAGGTCGTATCCTCGCGCGGATCGCAGCGATCCGGTCACCGTGTATTCGCCAAAAGACGCGGCGAGCGCAGGTGTCTTGAAAAAGTTGATCATGCGGTTCGCCATGATGCCGGTGACGCCCCGGAAAATTTCTTTTCCATACGCCACCGCGAAGGTGTTGTTGAATTCGGCGAGGCTGCTTGCCGCCAGAGGCTCCACAAACGTCCACGTTTCTGATCCGAGCCGTTTGCGCTCCTCATTCATATCGTAGAGTTCGCCGGCAAGCGAAAGCCGCGCGCCGCCATCCTGCTCAAGCAACAGCCGCGCCGCTTTTTCCGGACTGCCCATGCGTCCCGCCGCATTGACTGCGGGACACAGCGTCCATGAAAGGGCGCGCGCGGTAATGCGCCGCGCGGCCAGATCGAGCTTGATAAGCAGATCGGAAAGTCCGCTACGGGGATTCTTCTGCATGTCCGTAAGACCCGCTCTCACGATGACGCGATTTTCATTGACAAGCGGCATGATGTCCGCGACAGTTCCAAGGCAGGCGAGTTGCAAATCCGCCATATCTTCTTCGGTAAAGTGGTTTTCCCGCTTTTGAATAAACGAGGTGAAGAGGTTGATGAACACGTCAAGCTCGTCGCAGTCTTTGCTTGAATAGCGGATGAAACTTGACATTTCTTTGAGGCGCAGGAGGCTTTTCCCGGCTGTTTGGGGGATTTCCTTTTCGATTTCACGCGCTATGTCGAACATCTGCACGTCAACGCCCTTGCCGAAAATCTTTGACAGCGTGAGTTTCTGCTGACGCTCGTCCCATACGAAAATCTGCTGCCCCTCAAGAAAAGCGGGAAGGCGGGTCCGGGTGATGTCGATCATGCCCGGCACCACAGTTTCGGTGATGCGGTCGACGACCGCCATGTTGCGCAGTTTCGCGGTCTCAATGATGTAGGCGCCATTCACCGGACGAGTGTTGAAGAGGCAGACTGGCTGCCCGTACAGATCGCTTTTGAGCGCAAAGCGCAACGCCGAGATGAGCTTGTAGGCGACTCCGCAACCCGCCAAATCCCGAAACGGATAGCGCGAATCTTTGAGTTTCGGGTTTACAATGGCGATGGCGTCAGGAAGCTCGTCCTGTGGATTGTGGTGATCCGTTATGATGACGTCAACGCCGAGTTCCTTGGCCCGCGCGACTTCCGCTATGTTTGAAATGCCGCAGTCAACCGTGATGACAAGCGTCCCGGCATTGGACGCGAACTCCTCAACCGCCCGCGTCGACAGTCCATAGGGTTCGTCGCCGACGGGAAGCCGCCACGTTACATCCATGCCAAGTTTCTGAAGTCCGCCAGCCATCATGGCCGTGCTGGTTATGCCGTCGACATCGCGGTCGCCGAAGATCAGTATTTTCTCGCCTTCCTCTTTCGCCGCGAGTATCCGGTCAACGGCGTCTTCTATATTCGGCAACTCAAACGCATTGTGGAGGTACCGCAAATCGTCTTCCAGAAAGTAGCGTATGTCTTCTCCGTTGACAAGCCCCCGGCGTACAAGAATGGACGCGACAAGCGGGTCGCAGTTGTACTTCGCGGCGATTTCGCGGACAAGCTCCTGCGGAATATCTTTTTTAATCCAATTCATTTCATCTATACTAACACACGAATAATTTTTCCACAAGTGAGACTGTTCCAAAACTGAAGTTTTGGAGCGGCTTCAAGTGGGCAAGAAGCTTTAAGAAAGGTTTAGTCATAGAGGGCGTTCCAACGCGGACCTTTAGCTGGCGTATCGTAGGTTCGGCGAACTAAACGTTCAAAGTTAGCGTGGAAACTAAAATTTCCAATGAAACGACCTGTGGACTTTAGCCCATATTATGTAGACACCGTTAAGCGACTGTCTTTGAGTTAAATACATTAGGCGCCACATGGTCAAGCGCCGAATGCATCGGACTAAAGTCCGCCGAATCCGGTTGTAATACGCCTCAAGACACATGAATACTGATTGCCTGACCTCCGCCTCGCCATGTCCGGCGTCCGCCGTTTCCAGTTCTCGTTTGAGCGTTTTGAAAAAAGTTTCCGCGCAAGCGTTGTCTCAGTAGTTCCCCTTCCGGCTCACGCTCTGTCGAACCGAGGGACGCAATTCAACAAGGCGATCCCGAGAGGCTTCGCGCGATGCCACGCGCCCCCGGTCAGAGTGGAATACAAGCCCTTCCCGGGCTTTCCGGTTGGCAAACGCCGTCTTCACCGCAAGGATAGTCGTATGCGCCGTCTCCAAATCAGCGGAGAAGGCCTCCCGATTATCTTCCGGTCGAATAAATCGATGACCATCGTCAAATACACCCAGCCTCCCGCAACGCGCGGGCAGGCGATATCCGACACTCATTTCGCTCCGGCTTCTTCGGCGTAAAACTCCCGATTCATTTTTGGGATTTCATTCGCCGTCATGAGCGCATTGACTTCCTTCCGCAAACCGGGGCCGTCCATGTCCGGGAAAGGGCGGCGAACCCGTCCCTGTCGCGACTTGGGCTTGCTGCGCCACCGGTACAACAGCTTGTCGCCGACGCCCAGGTCCGTCGCCGCCTGGCGGATCGGCTTTTCACGCTTCTCCGCCGGCGCCATCGCCCCGACTTTGAATTCCTTCGGGCATACCCGCCGTTTTTTGTCTTTCTTTCCCATCTTTCTTTTTCTCCTCTTCTGTTGTATTCTTTGTTTATCTCTGTGTCACCCAGAGAGGGCTAGGTCCATTTTTTCTGGAAGACCGCTTGACACACTGTAAAGTTGTAAAGTAAGGTAGGGTAAGAGAGAATAAAGGGTGAACAACAAGTTTCGCGGGAGAATCCTGTTTATATGGATTAGCGATACTCCATACAGCCAGAATGTTATGCGCCGTGCGATTTCAACGCTATTGGGATTCAGCCTGTAAGGGCTTAATATATTTTTCCTGGAGGTATCTATGAATACAGAAATTAAAGCCGTTCACTTCACATTGAGAGACGACACCAGAGAGTATGTTGAAAAAAAGCTCTCCCGTATTCACAATGCGGAGAACATGATCATCGATTTGCTCATCACCATGACGCACGAGAAAGAATTTTCAGCCGAAGCTACGGTTAATTTTCGCTGGGGTTTATCGATTCATGTAAAAGAAACAGATTTTGATCTCCATGCCGCCATTGACAAAATGCTTGATGTCCTTGATGAAAAAATAATTAAAGAAAAAGGAAAAGTTAAAGAAAAAAGATGACGTTTCCCGCGCTGGAAAAGAGGCCGGCGGCGGGTTAGGACGCCGCCGGCGTCAACCTCATGCGCAGTCCGGCGCCATGCTGTAGTCCAACGGTTGCTAGCCTGGCGCGGAAATCTTTCATGTTCCCATGAAATTGACGGATGCCTCCTGTATCCAATATATGGCGCGAGCCAATAGCGGAACGCCCTTGCTTAAAAAAAGCGTGGCTGTTGTTCAGCTTATGGCTATTCTTCAAGTAATTGACGGACGACAACTGCGAAGTCACCTCAAAGCCTCCGCCATGCGGATATTTTGGGGCGCGAGCGTTTCCCACAGGGAAGGCTCCTGCATATCCTTGTCAATCTCAACGTATATCTGGGGTTCATAGTCGGCCTCCGGGCTGAAGGCGTTCCGTGAGTTAAGGGACGCGAGGTTTACTCCAGGCGAGGCAAGGTCGGTCATGCCGGCTCTTATAAGGGTCTGGGGATCGCGGGTGAGGCTGTCCCACGCGCGAGAGGAATTGATGTAGTGATCAAGCGCCCGCCTCTTGTATTCGGGATCGCCGGTGCGGGTGGTGAGGGTTTCCAGTGTGACCCCCATGTTGTTTTCGGCCGTCATAAGCCGCTCGGCCAAGGTAAAATGATCTGGGCGTGTCTGCGGAGAAAGGACCGCGAAGCGGTTTTTGTCGGCGTTCAGCATAGCGAGCAACCGCGAGTAATAGGCTTGCGCCGTAAAATAATCGCCCCGGATATAGGCGACATTTCCCAGCGCGTTGAGTATGCGCCTGTTGTAAGGCGTCATATCGGCGGCGGCGGTGAACCGCTCCTGCGCCTGCGCCCATTCCTGCAAATGGTAATGGGCGGAACCCATGCGGTACTGCATTTCGGGTGGCGACCAGCCGTTTTGCTCGGCGCGGGCGTAGTACCGCAACGCCATGTCCATGTCGCCGTCTTTGGTAAAGTACTCAAGATCGCCCATATTCGCGTACAGCCGCGCCGCCTGAGGATCCGGTTGAATAAAATTATGGAAAAGCGCATCCTCGTAGAGTTCTATTCCTTTTTGCAGACGCTCTTCCGCGGCAAAAAATTCTTTGTTGGCGATAAGGGTCTCAGCGTACCTGCGCTCCGCGTCAAGGCGTATTTTCGTACGTTTGACGCTTGATTCGCCGTCCGCGTCAAACAATGGAAGCGCGCGCTCCAGAGCGATCCGCTCCTCGCGGGTATTGCCAAAATAGTGGTAGTAGCGGGAGAGATTGTAATGCGTTTCGGGAATAGAAGGGTCTTTTTCAACGGCTTTAAGCAGGATGCCGCGTACGTCGGTGATCTGCGACACGTATTCATCGGGAACGCCGTCCGTCTCTTCAAACTGCCTGTCAAGGAGATAGCCGCTCATTTCCGTAAAGGTTTCCGCTGATATGCTGCGCCTCCCCTCCATTTCCGGGTCGCTGAAGTACCGTTGCAAGGGCAACACTTCTTTGAGGTTGTCGACGCGGATAAAGTATTTCAACATGCGCTCAAGTACGGAATCGTTCTGTCCGTGATCCTCTATATAACGGGCGTAGGCTTCACGCGCGAGCTCGTATTTTGAAGGGTCGATTTCACCCCATGCAAGGGCATTGTCTCCAATGGCAAACAACGCGTCTTTATCGCTAACCGCGTAGTTGAGGATGTATGTTCTGAGGATGCTGTCCGCCTTTTCGTAATTTTGCAACCGATTCGTCTCAAGCGCGGCGTAATCCAGCGCCGCCTGTTTTTCTTTCGGGTAATGCATGAGCAAGGTTTCATATTTTTCTTCCGCGAACAGGAACTGGCGTTTTTCGACAAAGGCTTCGGCGTATCTATAAAACCACTTCTTGACGGGATGCAATTTGAACGCTTCTGTGAACTTTTTGTTCGCTTCCGGATATTTTCCATCGTCAATAAGAGCGTACCCCTGTTTGTAGATCGACTCGGCGTGCAGAGGAATATAAATAAACTGGTGTACCAGATAAACGATTGACAGCGCCACGAGTATTCCAAAAAGAGTGAAACCCGCGACAGGCAAAACTTTATGGATAAAAATATATTTAAAACTGTTTTTTTCCGCTTCGAGGTCAGCGCCGGTTTTCTTTTCAAACCCCTTCGGAATATTGATAATGCGTCCCTGTATTTTTCCGGCTAAATCCGCGACCTCCTGCGCGTGCGCCTCTTCTACCAGCAACGCGATGAGTTTGGACATCAGGTCCGGCTCCACCGCTTCTTCGGCTATCAATTCCTCACAGGCGATGCGCAGGTTAAGCGGGTAAGAAGCGAGCGCGTTTTTGAGATGTTCGTAATCCTGTTCGCTTAATATGATTTCTTCAATGTTATCCGAACTCTTGGGCAATCCAGACAGAGGCGCGGCGCTCTTATTCAGAATGTCGTCAAGACCTGGAACCTCAAAATCTTCAACCTCTTCGCCTAAGCTCAGCGCCTCCGGTATAAAACTATCAGGTTGCTCGAAATCCGTCGCTTGGGAATCAGACGCCATCCCATCCGCAGTCTCTCTCGCGGGCGAAAAGCCGCCCTCGCTTGGGGCGGCGTTGTCATTGAAGTCCGGCAGGTCGCCAAGGTTGAAGTCTTCCTGCGGGGATCCGCCTTCGTTTGGGGTGGCGTTGTCGTTGAAGTCCGGCAGATCGCCAAGGTTGAAGTCTTCCTGCGGGGATCCGTCTTCGCTTGAGGCGGCGTTGTCGTCGAAATCCGGCAGGTCGCCAAGGTTAAAGTCTTCCTGCGGGGATCCGTCCTCGCTTGAGACGGTGTTGTCGTTGAAATCCGGCAGGTCGCCAAGGTTGAAGCCTTCCTGCGGGGATCCGTCCTCGCTTGAGGCGGCGTTGTCATTGAAATCCGGCAGGTCGCCAAGGTTGAAGTCTTCCTGCGGGGATCCGCCTTCGCTTGAGGCGTCGTTGTCATCCGCGTGGGGAAAGTCAGCGTCCATAGGCGGCGGGGCGGCGTTGTCGTTGAAGTCCGGCAGGTCGTCAAGGTTGGAGTCTTCCTGCGGGGAGCCGCTCTCGCCTGGGGCGGCGTCGCCGTCCGCGTGGGGAAAATCATTGACTGGCGCGGAGGAGTTGGATTCGCCAGAATCAAACAGATCGTCAAAGTTGAAAAGATTATCCGTCGCGGCTTCAACGTCCTCTCCGGACTTCGCCGGCGCGAAGGCGTCGTCAAACAGATCGTCAAAATCAAAATTCGGCGCGGCGCCAGGCCGCTCCGTCATAATGTCATCGTCCGCGAAATTTTCGTCTCGCGGGGATGTGTTCCCGCGCGGAAAAGATGACTCGTCGTCAACAGGCAGATCGAGATCGTCAAAGAGAACGCCTTTTGACATCAAATCTTCCGATTCTTTTCCTACTTTACGAAATAAACTTCTAAATTTATCGAGATCCTCTAATGACGGCACATTATTTCCTTACAGAAATTGCTTAATCCATCTCCCTGAAATGGCGCCGAAGGAATCTTTACAAAGTCCGCCCCGGCTTGCCGAATTTACGTTTCGGCTTATTGAATATATTGCAATATTATCCGATAATTGTAAAGAACCATGAAAGCAAAACCAAAAGTAATCTTTATAATGCTTCTCCCTCTTATTATCGGCACAATTGGCGCTCTTGATACAACATCGTATCAATTTATAAGCCATCTGGTGAATTTGAAGGAGTCCGGCGCTCCAGAAGCGATAGATGACAGCATTTTGTTCACCGCTCCCTCAACTTACAAGAAAGTGGGTATTGCGTTTGCCCATGAGGGTTTTTCCAAAATCTACTGGTTCCAAAAACTCCTGATTCCCGATGACACGCCGAATCCCCAGTCTGAATCGGACGGCAAGCAGGCGCCGCCTGTGGTCTACAAGGATTCGGGGATTTTATTTTACACCTACACAGTGCCTGAAGGAGTTGACGCGGTGGAATACCGGTTGATCATCAATGGATTGTGGACTACGGATCCTTCGAACCCCAATCAACGGATTGATGAATCCGGTTTAGCCCGCTCTATTGCGCCCGTGCCGAAGGTTTCAAGACCCCTTGCTCTGCAGGACGCCCCCGCCGGCGCGGTGACGTTTAGGTTTGACGCTTTTCCAGGCGAGACGATCTATGTGGCGGGCAGTTTCAACAACTGGGATCCCTTTATGTACGAGATGAAAGAAAAAACCCCGGGACATTACGAACTGACCATGAGCCTTCCGCCGGGAACATACCAATACGTCTTTTTCTACCGGGGCGAACGTCATCTCGATCAGAACAACCTCTCGCAAGTGTACCGTGACGGCCGCCCCGCGTCGCAGACTGTTATACAGGGAAAATGAGTGAAAAAAGAAATCGCGGAGATTATCGCGCGCGGCAGGCGTGTTCAGGCGAAGTGGGCCGCGCTTCCCTACAAGGAGCGATGCGGGCGCCTCAAAAAAGCCGCGCGATTTCTGGGATCGCATATTGATGAAGTGACGGAGACCATTCATAAGGACAACGGCAAGGTAAAGCTGGACGCGTTGGCCGCCGAAGTGTTGCCCGCTGTAATGGCGCTTTCCTATTATACAAAACAGGGCGAACGTCTCTGTAGGGACGAACGGATTCGCGGAGGCAGCCTCCTCATGTTCAACAAGAGAAGCCGGATGACGTACAAGCCCTACGGCATGATCGGCGTCATTTCACCGTGGAATTACCCCTTTGCCATACCGTTTTCCGAGGTGGTTATGGCGTTGCTTGCCGGCAACGCCGTGATCCTCAAGGTCGCTTCCGGCGTTCTGAATGTGGGGCGCGGACTCGCGGCTGTCTTCGCCGCCGCCGGGCTGCCTTCCGGACTTTTCGCTTATGTTGAAATGCCCGGAAAAGAAGCGGGGCCGGCCTTCATTCAGGGCGGCGTTGACAAACTTTTTTTTACCGGTTCCACTGCGGTTGGGCGCGAGCTCATGGCTTTGGCCGCTCCGCGCCTTCTGCCGCTTGTGCTGGAACTTGGCGGCGCGGACGCGGCTATTGTCCGGGCGGACGCCGATATGGAAAAGGCCGTCAACGGCATTGTGTGGGCGGGATTTTCCAACGCGGGGCAGTCCTGCGGCGGCGTTCAGCGGGTGTTCGTCCATGCCGCTGTCTATGAACAGTTCCTGAAAAAACTCTCTTCGGCGACGGAAAAACTCCGCATCTGCCGCCGGTTGCCCGAAGACAGCCGGACTGGCGACAACAGGGCGGAAGCCGGATGTGAAAACAACGGCATGGATTATGACATTGGACCCATGTTCAACCTCAAACAAAAGCGGACGGTCGCCCAACAGGTCTCCGCCTGTCTGAAAATGGGCGCGATTATCGCCGCGAAAAGCGAGGGCGATCTTGACGACGACCGCCTCCTTGCGCCCGCGATTGTACTGGTCAATGCGCGAAGCGATATGCCCATTATGAAAGAGGAAGTTTTTGGTCCTGTCATTGCGGTTGTTCCGGTCAACGGCGACGAGGAAGCGGTCAGCTTGGCGAATGCGTCGCCGTATGGGCTTGCCGGTTCGGTGTGGTCGCGCGACCAAAGGCTTGCGAGGAAAATCGCCGCGCGCGTTAACGCGGGCGCCGTGATGATAAACGATCACCTGATGTCCCACGGACTTGCCGAGACTCCGTGGGGCGGCTTTGGGGATTCCGGGTTTGGGCGCACCCACGCGGAAATGGGCTTCCGCGAGATGCTCAAGGCGCAGGTCATTGTTGACGACGCGTTGCCGTTTGTGAAGCGCAACCTGTGGTGGCAGCCCTATTCGGAAAAAACCTACAAGGGCGTCCGCGCCATTGTGGAGTTGCTTGCCGGCGCCACGTTAGGCAAGCGTATCGCCGTGTTGCCGGGCGTGATTAAGATTTTTTTCAGGTATTGGGCGTCCAATTAGCCGGCGCGGGCGGCGGTGGTTGCTGCGCCGTATATATCCATGTAAGCTCATGTTTGTTGTGATGAAGGTGCGTCACTCTGCTTCCTGGAATCACGGCGAACCGCCGCGTGGTCTCGAAGTCAGGCTCGCCCTGCATTTTTATCGTGCATATAAAGTTTTTGCACAACCCCGACGCCAGCCATTTTTCAATCCAGTCATACAAACGCGGAGGATAACAGATCACGTCGCAACACAGCCAGTCAATGGGGCCTATGTCTTCGGGTTTCATCGTAAAGGCGTCATGCTTTATAAAAGAAACGTTTGGCATGGCGACGAGCGCGTTGTCAATGGGGGCGCGATCAATTGCCACAACTGCCGCCCCCATTGTCGCAAGAACCCATGTCCAGCCGCCCGGACTCGCGCCCGCGTCAAGGCAACGATCTTGCGCCCCTGGCATTGCGCCGCTTAGGGCGAACGCCTCCCATAATTTCAGATAGGCGCGGCTTGGCGGGCGCGTTTTGTCCTCTTCAAATTCGAGTGTTCCATTGGGAAAAGGGCTCGCGCAACGAGGGGATGCGAGCAGGGTGCGCGCGTCAAGCAGAGTCCACGCGCCCATAGGCGAATCCGGCGCCCTCCACGGGAACGGGCGCCGTTTTGCGGGTAGTGGCGGCAACTTTTGTGCAATAAGCGCGCCGCGCCGGTATTGGGTGAACAGGGCGGCCGCCCAGTTCCGCTGAATGCCGCGCAAAATAGACGCGGCTTCGGAAATGGATGCGAAAACCGCCCGGAACGGCTCAAGCCAGCAATTTTGGAACCAGAAAACCACATTCCGGGGAACAAGCGGCGCCGCGCTGTCCCGACTAAACGGCGGCGTTTTGGAAAGATAAAACGGCCCTATCTGTCGTGGCGCCTCGCCTCCGGACAATTCCCGCAAAAGGTGAGATTCAAACCCGGAAACCGGCTGATACACCCACCCCTTGACCGGACAGACATCCATTACTCGACGGAAGAACGCCACGCAAGGTAGTCGACGTACCGTTGAAATTCCTTTTTACTGGGGGAAGCGGTTATCATAAAACCCGCTTCGTACGAATCTCCACTCGTTTTTATCCACCGGGCTTCGCCGAGGAATTCAAATTTGCCTATCTTGGAGATCGTTTCCGGAATCACCTCAATGGTGTATGTGGCGCCTTCCGTTAATTCAATGAAAACAGTCGCCTCAACTCTGCAACCGGTGACATTCAAATCTTTCAAAAGAGCGTCCCCTTCAAAAACTCCAGGGAGACGCGCCCGCGCGATGGTTCTGTACCGCGCATGTTTTCGTTGTTCAGACATGCCGGTATTGTGCGTTATTTATGAATGTCTCGTCAAGAGGGCGCCTCAAAAAAAATCCGGATCGCATGAACCAGCCTTTTGAAATGGGACGGCGCGACTGCGCGGCGCCATAGGCGACGCCCCAACCGGATGGCCGGCTTTTCGGGGCGCTGTCATCGTGAAAAACGGAGATGAAAGTTATTTTATTATTGTTGAGATGGTGCTTAAATCAATATTGGAAAGGTTATCGTCGGTATTAAATGGTACGCTCCAAGAACGGCCTCTTTGCATAAAAGATTTTTCACAATATACTATAGTGGCCTCCAACGAGATACCTTGGGGCATCGGAACAGCCCACGCACCGCCCGTCGCGGCCGCAAGCCATGAAGTTTCTCCACTCCAGCCGTTCGCGTTATCTCTTCCATAATCTCCGAAATCTATGTAATACTTGTAGGGCGTATCGCCGTTCACCGTAACCGGCGTGTTGCCACGGACCATCACAAAAGGAATGGTACCAAGATCAATGTCGGGTACGTTCTCATTGCGTAGTACGGTTCCCGGCGCAAGATTGGTCTTCTGCCCCGCATCCCAGATGTCAAGATATGCCCAATGCGGCGACGGACCGCTTGCTACATGCCGTACAGTGAATGTCACTTGTGTCTCTTCTTCTGACGACGGCACAGACATCTCCCATCTCCCATCGGCGGCGACATATGCGGAGGCGTTTAACCAGCCCGGCTCCGCGCCCAATTCCTGTATGTCCCTATTTACCGCCATCACCTGCACCTGTTTGTTTTCTCTGTCCCATGTACCGGTCAATGGGGCATCCACCATACCACTTATCGTAATAAGGTTTGGAATATCCACAGGCGGAACCACCAGTCCGCTTATGCTTGCATCTTTCACCATCCTCTGTTCGGAAATCTGATAGTTTATTGAGCGGTCGGTAAGAGCGGGAATTCCCTCCCCTGTGCCGACAACAGCTATATATAACTCCATCCACAGCGGTGTCTCCTGATCAAAAGGCGCGTGTTTTACGTACCACCGCCCCTGCTCGTCAGGGTTGACTTGTACGCCTTCCCAGTTAAAATTGACTCGCAACGTTACCGGGCGCCTCTCTCCCCCTACAGTTACGCCGCCTACCGTGCCGCTTATTTTAATCACTTCTTCTCCGCCCTTCGCGATAGGTCCAAGCAGAATATCGCCGGTTGGAGTAACTTTGACCTCTATCACCGCGTCAGCCTTGTCATCGGGGCCTATCACCGTGATGGACGCGAGACCTGCGCCCATCGGCGTGATCTGCACCTTATCGCCTCTTATTTCCACGTTCGCTACATTGGGATCGTTTGACTTCGCAGCCGTCCCGATGATGCCAAGCCCATACGCAGCGTTGTCAATGAGAAGCGTTTTTTGCCCTTTCAAGAACGCGACATTGCTAATGTTGCCGTCCGCGGCTACTGTTACGGTCATAATAGCTTCGCGGGAAGCGCCATTTACCGCGTAGATGGTCGTGGTACCCGCGCCTTGGGACGTAAGCGTGATGTTGTCGTCGGTGATTCTTGCAGTTACCACCGCTTCATCACCGGACGTTACGGCGCTGCCGTATATGCCTAGGGACAAAACCGCGTTTTCAATAAGGCTCGTCCTTGAAGAAAACCTATTTTCGCCGCCGGGCGAATCGCCGCACCCGGCCAATGCCAATACGAATGCCAGCGTCATGGCTGGCATTCCCACGGGTATAATACCCGTAAGCAACAGTTTATGGTGTTTCATAACTGTCCTCCAAAATGCAAAAGAGGGTAGACGTGGCTAACGCGGCTAATGCATCGAAGCGCGTGGCGGACGCTTGTCTCCATCCGTAAAAACCATGCGTGGCGCGCAACGGCGCGTGAGTTTAGCGCGGCCCCAAGTCGGCGCGTTCGGTCAGGAAATGGACCGGCTTGGGCTTCCTCTTCGCTATAATATAACCGCCCATACGGGCGGGTTTTTCCTGTTAGAAAGTGTGTATAATCAATTCTGTGCGGGGGGGGGGGGGGGATGGATATGATGTTGATGATGACGGCGGCGACAACTGGAGCGTACGCTTTGGGTATGCATATATGCGGCTTGCCGTCTATTTTGTATGAACCATAATTTATTCATGATTGACAGTTTACTCCGCGCATTACACTTTGTCAAGAGCTTTTGATCGCCATGTTAAAAATCAATGATAACGTTCTCTTAATGAATCTCCCCGCCCTTTTAGGACTGGGGACTAAACCCCGCCGCCCGGCATTCTCCACGCGAAAGCCGGGAGAACGAGGCGCGGACTGGATCATGATCGACTGGTGAAAGAGTTGCGGCTTGACGGCGTGGCGCGATTGAGGAATCGTATCCCGTTGGCAATCTGTTTCCGTCAAAACGCCGCATGAAACAACGCGGCGTTTCTATCGCGTCTTGACAAACTTATGCAAACATTGTATGTTAAAAAATAAGAGTTGATCCTGTTTCAAAATGCGAACGTAGCTCACGCTTTGAAACAGGCTTTGGAAAAGCGGACTAAAACTCGTTTTTTCCTTGAAATCCACAGTTGCTGTTCCAAAACTTCAGTTTTTATGGCAGTTTCAACGATAAATATCTCTTTTCAGGAAGATTTATCTGAATTAACGAGCCTCCATGCTGCAAGCGTGAACATGCGGTTTGCGACTTTTCTGGCGCGCGGGGGCTAGACCCTCGTCGCGAATAGGGAGTCAGCAAGAATATATTGAAAGCAAAGATGAAAAAAGACGGACAGGAAGCGCCTGCGAGAGGCGCCGTGAATCAGATGCGCCGGATGTTGGGTCTTATCGGGAAGCCCTTCTACGCCTTCAAGCGCAGGATGCCGCTCGTTTCCTACATTATAAGTCGGCTTGTCACTATGGCGGTGATGCTCTTTCTTTTGGGCTTCGCGGTGTTCGCGCTCATGGAGTTGGCGCCGGGAGACATTGTGGATCAGGTGATACGGCAGCAGCTTTTCGCCGAGAATTCCCGCGCCGGGCAAGCTCGCGCCGGGCGCGGCGAGGGAAGCATGAATCCTGATCAGATCGCCGCGAGACGGGCGGAACTGGGGCTGGATCAGCCGTTTTACGCCCAGTACTTCCGCTGGCTCAGACAGGTCATTTTGCGCGGAGATTTGGGGGTGAGCCTCATCTCACGAGCGCCGGTTTCCTTTCTCATCGCAAGCCGGATTGTAAACTCGCTCGTCCTCAACCTCATAGCGCTGGCGCTTATCACCTTTTTCTCCTTCTTTTTGGGCGTTTACTTTTCTACAAAGGCGGGAACCCGCGCCGATCTGGCGACGACCTTTTTCGCGCTGGTACTCCACGCCTTTCCGGGGATGCTCCTGCTCATTCTGCTTCAGCTTGCGGCGTCAATCACCGGACTCTTTCCGGTCACCGCCTATCCTCCCTTTCCCTTCGCCGAGGCGCCGGGCAAATTTGTGTTCTCCTATATGCGCCACATTTTTCTCCCCCTCCTCGCGTCCTTTCTGGGGGGGATAGGCGGAACCCTGCGCATGATACGCGCCACCATGCTCGACCAGTTGGGGCAGCCCTACATCGTAAGCCTCCGCTCGCGGGGCATTCGGGAATGGCGGGTGTACTTTAACCACGCCTTCCGCAACACGCTGAACCCTTACATCACCGGAAGCGCGAACCTCTTGGCAAGCCTCTTTTCCGGCTCCCTGATACTCGAAATCATCTTCGCCTACCCCGGCATAGGGCGGCTCATGTACGAGGCCGTGTTGCAAGAGGACATCAATCTGGTGCTGGCGAATTTAATGTTCATCTCATTTTTGACTCTGCTCGGCATGGCGCTGGCGGACATACTCCTGGCCATAGTCGATCCCAGAATACGGTACGGCAGGGAATAGGAGGGCGCGTGAAACGATTTTTGAACTACTTGAAGGCGCGTCCTCTGGGCATGACGTCCCTCGTCCTGCTCCTTATCCTCTACCTGCTGATGCTTTTCGCGGAATTCATCGCGCCCTACAGCCCGTCCACGTCCTTCGCGGACAAGACCTATCATCCGCCCAACGCGCGCTTTGCGGGAGGAAAGCTCCAGGCGCAGAAGGCGCAGGTAATCAACACCATCACATGGAAATACGCGCGGGTGCGCGGAGAGTACACGCCGGTCCGCTTTTTCGCCAAAGGACAGCCCTACAAACTTTGGGGCGTTATCCCCATGGAACGCCACCTCTTTACCACCGGGGGCGGCGTGTACGATTCCTATCCGGTATTCCTCATGGGAGCCGACAACCTGGGCAGAGACCTTTTTTCCCGCGTCATTTACGGCAGCCGCATCTCGCTCACCATCGGTTTTATCGCCACGTTTATTTCCCTTTCGCTTGCCATACTGTTCGGCGGCCTTTCCGGTTACTTCGGCGGCTTCACCGACTGGGCGATCATGCGCTTTTCGGAATTCTTCATGCTCATACCGGGACTCTACCTGATACTGTTCCTGCGATCCCTCCTGTCAAACAATATGGATTCAGGACAATCCTACATGATGATAACACTGATCCTGTCGCTGGTAGGCTGGCCCGGTTCCGCCCGCACCATTCGAGGCATGGTTCACGCCATAAAACGCGAGGAATTCGTGATGAACGCGCAGCTTGAGATGATTCCCCCGCTCGTCATCATAGCGAGGCATATCATCCCCCAGATCGCCAGCATCCTCATCGTGAGCGTAGCCCTGAGCGTTCCCGGCTTCATCCTCACGGAAACCACCCTTTCCTACCTGGGGCTGGGCATCGTCGATCCGGCGGTCAGTTGGGGTTCCCTCATCAGACGGGACATTTCCACGCTGGGCAACCTCCGCAA
>JAIRTS010000153.1 GCA_031254795.1 Treponema sp. | reverse complement strand
GTTTCATTGGAATTTCAATTTTGATCATGATTTTGCGTACACGTTAGGAGAGCCGCTGTACTATAAAAATACTACAGGCGTTTCAATGGATATTCCCTGGAGAAGAACAATAATTACGGTTTGTTTTGAACAAAGTTTCATTTTTAGTGAAAAAAACAGCGTTGTGTATCAGGAAGAATTCGGCGAATTCGCTCCGTTTTATACGTCGAGCGCGTTGAGCGTATCGTGGAAAATCCCCTTGGGAGTGGAAGCCGGCGGTTTTGGAGAAATAGCGTACACTCCAAAAATCACCGGAAAAATCAACTACAATTTCACGGAAGAACCGGATGATCTGAGAAAAGGGCCGGAGCTGACGCTCTCCCAGAACCTTGGCTTTGGAAAAACAAATTGGTTTGGAAATTTTCGGAATGGATTGGACGCTTCCTTTGACAACTCAAACACTTATAACCTGTATAGAAATGATTGGTCTGTCAATTACAGCGCCGGCGCGAGCGCGCATAAGAAAATCGCTTCTTTTTTCGGCGTTTCCGGGCGATTGTCATTTAAGCAATGGTTTTTTACCAATAATTTCAAAGACGGATTTTATCCCGCGCACGCCGAAGTTGGAGACAATCTCCGCGGCATAAGGGACGACGCGCTCCTAGTGGAAAACGCCGGCTTTATGCTCCTGTTAAACGCCGATTTTCCTTTGCAAATCCTGCATTTCACGCCTTCCGAATGGTTCGGCGTGAAGGCCTTGCGGTTCTTTAATTTCGATATGCATGTGTCGCCATTTATTGACGCGGCGTTTTTGCGGGGGAAAAAAGAGCTTTCATGGAACAAAGGAAGATATGCGAAAGGGAAGGACAGCCATTTCTCATCAGGGCCGGTTTGTTCAGCCGGTTTGGAAGTTATTGTCTTTCCGCTTGCGTGGCGTAGTTTTTATTTGCGTGTAAGCGTCGGCTACAATATAAATAAAATAATTGAGACCCAAAAAATGCCGAAGTACGATGAGATATTCATCGGCGTTGGACACCACTATTAGAGGAAAAAATGCCTGATTTCAAACTCATTTTTGATATTCTTGACAGCCGTGAAAAAAAACAGCTTGTTTTTATTTTTTCCCTGATTCTTATCATGGGATTTATCGAAATAGTCGGGGTAGGCTCTATCGGTCCGTTTATGGCGATATTGTCAAACGCCGGCATGATTCACAGCAATGTTTATCTGGAAAAAGCATATAGCTTTTTGAATTTTTCTTCGGACACTCAGTTTATCATCGTGTTCGGCGTCGCCGTTGTGATCATTCTGGCGTTAAGCAACTTGTCTCTCGCCTTTATTCACTATATCCTCTATTCATATACGGGAAAGAGAAATTATTCTATCTCAATGAGGCTTTTTGAAAAATATCTAAAGCAGCGCTACATTTTTTTCCTGAATACAAACACCGCGTCAATAACCCAGCAAATTTTAAGCGAAGTGAATAATTTCATTTCCAATATTCTGCTGAATGTTTTAAACCTCATCGCGAGTTTGGTTATTTCCATTGCGGTCGTTATTTTGCTGATTATGGTAAATCCCTTTATCGCGCTGTCCGTGAGCGTTGTTTTTTCCTTATTGTATATTTTTATTTTTTATACGATAAGAAGATTCCTCGACCGGAAAGGAAAAGAACGCTACGCGTTGAGCGTTCTCAGGAATAAATATGTTCTTGAGACATTCGGCGGGATAAAAGATGTGAAAATACTGGGAAAAGAAAAGGTGTTTCTTGACCTTTTCAGCGCGCCGTCAAAAAGAGTGGCGAGAAGCAACGCGATAAGCGAGACGGTTTCCGAGCTTCCGAAATTCCTGTTGGAGACGGTC
This sequence comes from Treponema sp., assembly GCA_031254795.1. Classification (GTDB taxonomy): domain Bacteria; phylum Spirochaetota; class Spirochaetia; order Treponematales; family Breznakiellaceae; genus JAIRKH01. Next base: position 2,484 of record JAIRTS010000153.1, on the reverse strand, counting down.
GCGTTTGGCAGCATTGTCGGCATTATTGTCATTATGGTAGCCACGGGGGGGCGCATAGAGGACTTCCTGCCGTCATTGACCATTTACGCCTTTGGCGCGTACCGGTTGTTGCCGAATTTACAGAAAATTTACCGCTGTTTTACGGGGCTGCGCTATCATCGTGCGACGCTGGACAAACTGTACCGTACATTGGTCGAGCTTCCCGAAGGAACGCCGCTTTCCAGCGACGTTCCAAGACTGGATTTTCACGACAACATCAGGCTTGAGAACATCGTTTTTTCTTACCCGAACACTGAAAAAGCGGTGATTAAACGCCAAAGCCTGCGTATAAAAGCCAACACTTCCGTGGCGCTGGTCGGCTCGACAGGATGTGGAAAAACAACGTTCATTGATATACTCCTGGGGCTTCTGGAACCTCAAGAGGGTTCGATTTTCATTGACGATGTTGAAATAACCAATGAAAACCGGAAAAACTGGCAGATGAACCTGGGCTATGTGCCGCAATCCATCTATTTGACGGATGACACCATACGGAACAACATCGCGTTCGGCGTCGCGCCGGACAAGATAGATGACAAGAAAGTCGTTGGCGCGGCGAAAATTGCGAATATTCACGATTTTGTGCAGAATGAACTGGAGCGAAAATATGAAACCGTTATTGGAGAGCGGGGAATCCGGCTTTCAGGAGGACAGCGGCAGCGCATTGGCATAGCCCGCGCCATGTACCACAACCCCTCGACGCTGATACTCGACGAGGCGACAAGCGCGTTGGACGGGGTTACGGAAAGCGCGATCATGGACGCCATCAAACGGATTGGGCATAAAAAAACCATCATCATAGTGGCGCACCGCATCACCACGGTAAAAAATTGCGATGTCATTTATATGTTGGACAAGGGCGTTATTGTTGACAGTGGAAATTACGAAGAATTGTACCAGAAAAACGAAGTGTTCAGAAAAATGGCCGACGGATTGTAGACCTGCGGCTTGAGAACCGCGCGTTAACATGCGCGGCTTTGCCCCGCAGATGCGTAAACAAGTTTGCGACGTGGGACTAAACCCACTGCGAATATGAAATGACATGGCCAAACGCTCATGTGTTTCTCGGATACTTAGGAGGAAAGATGGTCTCTATTGCGGTGATAGGAACAGGATACGTTGGCTCAGTATCGGGCGCGTGCCTTGCGGATTTTGGCAACATGGTTGTCTGCGTTGACAGCGACAGCGGGAAAATTGAGGCTCTCAAACAGGGGATTATACCGATTTTTGAGCCGGGGCTCGACGGCGTTGTGGCGAGAAACATGCGGGAAGGGAGGCTGTCGTTTAGCACAGACCTTTCCGGCGCGGTGAAAGCGAGCGAGGTGGTTTTTATTGCGGTCGGCACCCCGCCCGCGGCAGACGGAAGCGCGGATTTGCGGTACGTTGAAATGGTCGCGCGGGAAATTGGACGCGCTATCGAAAAATGGACGGTCGTTGTTGACAAAAGCACCGTTCCAATCGGCGCCGGGCGCAAGGTGCGGGGATGGATACAGGAAGAGTTGACGCGGCGGAACGCGGCGATACCCTTTGAGGTGGTGTCAAACCCCGAATTCCTGCGCGAGGGAACCGCGGTGTACGATTTCACCCATCCGGATCGGGTGGTTATAGGCGCGGAAGACGAAAAAACCCGATCTCTCATGAAGGAGGTGTATCGTCCGCTGTACCTCAACGAGACGCCGTACATTGAAACGAATCTTGAATCCGCGGAAATGATAAAATACGCTTCCAACGCTTTTCTGGCGCTGAAAATAACCTTTATCAACGAGATTGCGAATTTATGCGAAAAAACAGGCGCCGATGTACAGGATGTCGCCAAAGCCATTGGCAGGGACGGACGCATAGGCCCCAAATTTCTCCATCCTGGCCCCGGGTATGGCGGCTCCTGCTTTCCGAAAGACACCAGGGCGCTGGCGCAAATCGGCAGGGAGCATGGCGAACCGGTGTCCCTTGTCGAAGCCGCGATCAGCGCCAACGAACGGCAAAAACTCCGCATGGCGGAAAAGATCCGGGCGGAATTGGGCGATTTGCGCGGAAAAACCATCGCCATTTTAGGGCTGGCGTTCAAACAAAACACCGATGACATGAGGGAATCGCCTGCAATCGCCGTCTGCGAGCGGCTTGTGGAAGCGGGCGCGAAGCTGCGTCTTTTTGACCCCGCCGCAATGAAGGAAGCTGAATGGCGGCTTGCCGGCATTCAGGACTCGACGGCGTTTGCGAACAGCGAGTACGAAGCGGCCAAAGGCGCGGACGCCCTCGTCATTCTCACGCCGTGGAACCAATTCAGAAACCTTGATTTGAACAGGATCAGGGAATCGCTCGTTCTCCCGTACTTTTTTGATTTGCGGAACATTTATAAGAGGGAAGAGGTTGAGAGAGCGGGGCTCACCTATATTGGGGTGGGCAGATAGGCGCCCTGCGGCGCCGCAGGCGCTGACCGGGAAGCGG
>JAIRTS010000009.1 GCA_031254795.1 Treponema sp. | reverse complement strand
CGTTTCCAGCGGCGGTTGCATCGAACGCGAAGGGTTCGCGCTGTTTCCTCGCCTTACATACTCTTGAAAAAACGCCTCATGAAAAGCCGCCTGAAGCTGTTCCCCCATTTTTAGCCAAGCGCCCGATATCTTCATTCAAGCGCGCTCTTCTATGACACGCCTCCTATAGTCAAGGAACGCGTTCGTTTTCCCCGCTTGCACATAACCCGCGATATCCGTATTATAAACGCGATTCCGGCGCTTGCGGCGCGGATGGAGGCGCGAACACACACGATCATCATGTCGAAAGAAATAGGCGGAACATATATACTAACCATTATCCGTGAAATTCGGGGCAGTCTCGGCAGATTCATCGCCATATTTGGGATCGTGGCGCTGGGCGTGGGCTTTCTGGCGGGACTGCTCGCCACTACGCCGGACATGATGCTGTCGGTTGACCGCTATTTTGACGAAACCGCCATGATGGATGTCTTTGTCAAGGGTTCCCTGGGATTGACCCAAGCCGACGAGCGGGAACTCGCCGCTCTTGACGCGGTTGAGCGAGTGACGGGCGTCTATGCGCTTGACGCGCTTGTTATGGTGGACGCGGACGAAACTCTGGTCGCCCGCGTGTACGGGCTTCCCCTTGAGCGCGCGAGCCTTAACAAGCTGGAGCTAGTCGAAGGCAGAATGCCGCGGTCCCCTCGCGAATGTCTCGTACAGCAGGGCGGAGGGCGTCTTGTCGCGCCGCGGATCGGCGCCGCAATCTCCATATCAGAGGAAACCCTCCAATACAACGCCTCGTTTGAGACGCTTGGCGACGCTTTCAGCGTGGTTGAATATACGGTCGCCGGAATTGTCAAGAGTCCGCTCTTTCTGTCAATGGAACGGGAGCCAAGCGTCGCGGGAAGCGGAAGCCTTGACATGGTTGTGTACGTTGACAGACAGTGTTACAGCCTCGCCGCGTACACCGATTTTTTCATCGCCCTGAAAGACGCCGCGGCTCTGGAATCCTTTTCCCCGGCGTACCAAGAGCTTGTTGACCGGGCTGTCGAACAAATCAAAGCCTTTGGCAAAGAACGCGCCGTGGCCAGGCGGCGGGAAATTCACGCGGACGCGCTCAGGATTGCGGATCGAAAGAAAAGCGAGGCGCTTGCCGAAGCGGAAGCCGAATACGAGAAGGGGAGGACGCTCGCCTATGGCGAGCTTGAGCGGGGCAGGAAGCGGTTGGACGCGGCCGCAGCCGAAATCGCGGATGGAGAAGCGCGGCTCGCCGAGGCTGAAGCGCTGATAGAGGATGGAAAGCGTCAAATAGCCCAAGGATGGGAGCGGCTCGCGCGAGAAAAAGCGCGAGCGGAGCGGGAACTCGCGGCCAACGAGCGGGCTGTCGCGAACGGGGAGGCGGAAATCGCGAAGGCGAAGCGAACCCTCGCCGAAAGCAAGGCGCAGCTTGACGCGGCGAGGGTTCAGGTGGAAAAAGCACGCGCCTCGCGGTTTCTTATGATGGGCAAAAAAGCGAAAGAGGCCGTCGCGCAGTACGACGAGGGAGTCGCCGCGTACAACGCGGGCGTTAAAACCGTCGCGGAGCAGGAAGCCGCGTTGCGGCGGGGGCGGGAGGAGCTTGAAGCGGGCGGGCGGCGGGCGGAAACGGAATTCGCGTCCGCCGAACAGGAAATCGCGGCGCGGGAAGCGGACATCGTCGCGGGCGAAGCGGAGATCGCGGCGAACAGACAGAGGCTGCTGGACGCGCGGGAAGAACTCGCCGCGGGCGAGGCGCGGCTTGCGCGGGAAAGGAGAAACGCCGAGGCGGAGCTGCGGCGCGGCGCTGAAGAAATAGAAGACGCCCGTTCGCAAACCATTGAAATAGACATCCCGTTGCCCGAGTGGTATGTGTTCGACCGCAACAGCAATGTGGGAGCCGCCGCGTATAAGGGTAACGCCGAAAAAATCAATGACGTGGCGACAGTGTTTCCGGTGTTTTTCCTCCTGATTGCGGCGCTTGTGGCGCTCACCACCATGACCCGCATGGTCTCCGAGGAGCGAACCCAGATCGGCGTGCTCAAAGCGCTTGGATACCGGAAGCGGGTGATTCTTGTGAAGTACCTCGTGTACTGCGGGGTGACCGGCGTCGCCGGTTCAGCGGCGGGCATGGTCATTGGGTTCAGGGCGCTTCCCATAGCCATTTACAACGCATTCGGAACCATGTACCATTTGCCGCCCCTTGTGACGGTGTTCAACTGGGGTTTTGGGATCATCGCCTGCGCCCTCATGCTTGCCTCCATCACAACGGCGACTATATTCGCCTGTTACCATTCGTTGTGGGAAAAGCCGTCAGCCCTCATGTTGCCGCGCGCGCCGAAGGCCGGCAAACGCATTCTGCTTGAATACATGGGTTTCATCTGGAATCGGATGAAATTCACCCACAAGGTTACGGCGCGCAACCTCATTCGCCAGAAGCGGCATTTTTTTATGACCATTACCGGCATCGCGGGCTGCACCGCGCTCATGGTGGCCGGTTTCGGCTTGAGGGATTCCATCGTTGACATCGCCCGCACCGAATTCTCCGATATTCTTCTCTACGATGTCCGCATTGAGCTCAAGTCGGAAGCGTTTGACGGCATTGATGTTGAGAGCCGGTGGATTGCGGTTCACAGCGCGGCGGGTTTCATAAGGAGCGGCGATGAAAGGCTCGGAGCGTCGCTCATGATTCCGCAATCAGCGGACGTTTTCCCTGATTTTATCAACTTGAGGGAGAGAAAAACGAAAACCCCTCTTGTTTTCACCGAAGATTCCGTTGTTTTAACAGAAAAGGCGGCTGAACGGCTTGGTTTGAACATAGGCGACGCGCTCATCATAGAGAATGCGGACGGGAAAAGCGGCGAATTCAGGCTGTCGGGCGTCACGGAAAATTATGTGGGAGTCTTCTGCTATATTGGAAGGGCGGCCTATAAGAGCGCTTTCAGCCGGGGAGACGGTGAAAAAGACCCCCAGTTCCGAACCATACTGGCTGTCACCGGCATACGCGAAGAGCGCGATCAAAACGCCTTCACCGCGCGTATGCTCTCCAACGACGCCGTGATGATGCTCTCGTTCACATCGCAAACCCAGTCCTCTTACAACAACCTGCTCAACAGCATTAGTTTTGTGGTGATTATCCTGATTGTCGCCTCCGGCTGCCTTGCGATGCTGGTCATTTACAACCTCACCAACATCAATATCAACGAGCGGAAGCGGGAAATCGCCACGTTGCGGGTGCTTGGGTTTCATCATGGCGAGGCCGCCGCCTATATTTTCAGGGAAATCACGGCGCTGAGCGTGATAGGCGCCGGCGCGGGCTTGTTTTTGGGCGTTCCGTTGCACCGTTTTATCATCGGCGTCGCGGAAAACGCGGATCTCATGTTCGGAAGGGACATTTCCAGCCTTGGTTTTGCGCTTTCCGGCGTTATCACGCTGCTTTTTTCAGCCGCCGTCGATCTTCTCATGCTGCCGAAACTGCGGAACATCAAGATGGCGGAATCCATGAAAGGGGCGGAATAGTTTTCGCCCTGTGGGATAGCGGCGCGGCAACGCGCGCGCCGCGCCGTAAAACGGATCGCCTGACGCGGTTTTGAAACTGTCTCACCTCTTAATTTTAAACCGCACCGGATACCGGTAGCGCACCGCGACCGCGACGCCGTTCGCCTCAGCCGGAACAGCCCTTATATCCCTGAATGCGTTCACCGCGGACTCGGCGAATCCGCGGTCAGGAGGATCTTCCTTCAAGACATTGATCCGCCTGATTTCTCCCTTATTGTCAATGAAAAGCTCCAGAATCACGGAGCCTTCAACGCCGGAACGCAGGGCGATGGCAGGATACTCCGTGCTTCTGCGTATCTGATCCTCGGACAATACGGGCGGCGTTGATATTTTATGCTGGGGGAGGAACTCTATGACCGGCTCAATGTCCACAGGTTCAATCCCGTACGCCGCAGGTTCGCTCTCGCCTATCACCTGATCCGCAGGCGGTTCATCGGTCGCGATCATATTTTCCGCGACCGCAGGCGCGGTGTTTTGCGAAGAAACCGCCCTGCGGGGCGGAGGGGGCGGAATCGGCGGAGGGGGCGGCGTGTCTTCCCGAATATCCGCGAGTTTCATCACTTTAGGCGCGCTATCCTCATTCGGGCTTACCGTGTTTATCTTAAACGCTATGAAAAAGATGAGAAACGCATGCAACGCGCTGACACATATAAAGATGATGAGCCTTGTTCTGTTTTCGTTCATTTAGGCGACGTGTGTACAATACCGGTTTTCGCCAAAAAGAGCAATGGCGCAAAAAGAAATACCGTTGCCGAAAGGAGGAGAACGGCAACGGTATTATATATGTTTTATAGGAGGAATGTACTATAATAAACAGTATAGGGGTGTAAACGTTACACCCCACAAATTTTTTTACGTTTTTTATTTGCGGCGGGGAGGCTCATTCGCAGCGAGATGTAATCCCCAAATGCGTTTACTTAGGGCAGGGAAGCCCGGCAAGCGCCGGGCTTCGTTCTCTTTGCGCCGGATCGCCGCCGGCGTCAACCACGCGCGCCTTCCTCTCCCCAAGCCATACCGGCATCCCCTATCGCCTTGTTGTTCCAGCGCGGGCGCTCGCGCGGCCGCCCAAGCCATTCCCCCGCTTCTTTGAAATCTCGTGAACACTACTTTTTCGCTTATCGAACAAATACCCCCAAGCCGGAGCAGCGCCGCCATCCCGCCAAGGGCTTCCCCTTCGCTCAGATGTGAGAACTGGACTTTTCCACGTTTGGTAGACAAAAGAATAAGCGCGACATAAAAAAGACAAGGAGCGTAAAAATGAGAAAGAACGACAAAGAACGGCGAGATTATTCCAAGGAGTTTAAGGCCGAAGCGGCGGCGCTGGCGGGAAAGAAAGAGAAACCCATAAGCCGGATTGCTGCGGATTTAGGTGTCAACGAGAACATGCCGCGCCGCTGGATGCAGCGGTCCCGGGAGGCGGTGTGAAGCTCCGTTTCACTCGAAATTCCAAAAAAAGCGGTCGAACTTTAGTTCGCGTCATCTTCGCGCGGAGAGAACCCCGGCGGCGCCGTGTCAGTTCATGAGGGAGCGTCTGAACAAATATGCCGTCCGGGAGATGGCCGGGATTTTGGGGGGTCGCGGCGCCTATTGCCGGCGGGCGAAGCGCGGGCATCCGAGAGACGGCGGGAAGGCGACGCGGAACCGGCGGGCATGATTCGCCGGATACAGGAACGGCGTCACTTTTGGTACGGGAGACCCTGGTCGAGGGCAGCGCCTCGCCGGGAGCGCGGGAAATGGGCAAGCCGCGAGAAAGCGGCCCGCCTGACGCGGGAAAATAGGTTGAACGCCTGGGAGAGAAGGAAGCTCGTCCTCGCGACCAACTCAAACCACGGATTCCCGGCCTGCGGCAGCGTGTTGAGCCGTGAGTTTCACGCCGAAATGCCCGGGGAGGCTGGGTGTGTCTGACGGCGACACTTGGACTCTTTGACCGGAAGGCCGTGAAGGGACTGATATTTCATTCCGGCCGGAGGGCGTGGCATCGCGCGAAAAGCTTTCGCGAGCGGGCTGGCTGAGTTTTGCCACTCAGTCCGCCGGAGCGTGAGCCGGAATGGGAATTGTTTGGACAACGCCCGCGCCGAATCGTTTTTCAAGACCCTGAAAAGGGAACGGGAAACGGCGGACGGCAAACACTCGGCGGGGGGAAGCAAGAGGCTCGGTGTTCATGTGTCTTGAAGCGTGTTACAGCCGGATTCGGCGGACTTTTAGTCCGATGCATTCGGCGCTTGGCTATGCCGCGCCCGAAGTGTTTGACTGTGACCAAGTCGCTTAACACTGTCTACCCATCGGGGTAAAGTCCACAGCCATACTCGCCTGCTCCCTACGTTTATCCCCGGCTCGTCACAGTTCAGCGCCGTCTCCCCTTGTAATTTCTTGCTCACCCACCCTTCAAACTAGGCCGGCTTGTTATACGCTTCCTCATTGAAGTCGCGCACGCTCCCAGCGCTTAAGGGGATGTTGATTTGATTGGCGAAGCGTTCGCCCACCCGTTCGTAGCTTGCCATCTGATGCGCCGACATATACACCGCATGGGCTTTCACGCTCTCTCCATACCGGGTGCTCTGAGGACCCCTTCGGGAAACGGCGCGGCGACGCGCTTCCCCCGTTCATTCTCCACTATCTCAGTCTGATATTCGGTTGCTACCCGTCCTATTTCCAGTTCTATGACTTGCCGCCTCTCCCACCCGACCCCCTTCCATTTTCCCGGTGGCAGAATAGCGCGGTCTATCATGAGCGGGACTATCTTGTCCGGCTTAACCACCGGTCTTAGCGTTGCGCCCGGACGCCCCGGTTGGCCGCCGGGTTTCCGTTTCCCTTTGGCCGATAACGTTTTTTCCGGTTCGGGTCCGCCAACGGGGGGACACTGCTGTTCTTTGAGGCTTTTGCAAGCCATTTCTGGGAAAGGAGCAGGCAAAGGTTAATAGGCAGGTCAAACGTCGCCTTCAGGGCAGGCGAGAGGTTTGGCTCGTTTTCGATCTGTTTCCGGGCCTTTTCTATGATTTTCTGTATATTTATGCGGTTCCCCATCCCGGGTTTGGTTATACCACCTATCGTTGGCTCGCGTCAAGAAAAACGGCTGAATAGTTACGGTTGTAATTTATATATTTCAAGGAGAAATTTTCGGCGCCCGAAAGCTTGCTCCTGGGTTCTTCATTCGCGGTGGGGTTTAGTCCCACGCCTTAACAGGCGTCCTTGCGGCGATTAAAATAGACGGCGCCAACCAAAAGTGGCGGCAAACTGGTTTGCTCGGCAAACCGTCGCAGTTGCATAATTTCCATCGAACCTCCAGTTCGCAAACCGAAGATTCGCCAAACTGCGTCTATAATGCGTTGAGGACGAGACGCCACGCCGACCCGAAGGTTTGCGACCTCTGGTTTGCGCCTGCCACGAGGAAGCTCTTTCGCAAGAGGGACGCTTCATTTGCAAAGGATAGTTGTATACAGATAATTTCCCCCAAAACAACCTTTCCCCATACCCATACCTCCATGACGGGTTTACCAAAAACACAATTTTTGGTAAATTCCTACTAATATAAAATGTCCGGTTATGATATAATGAATATCCGGGTTCTGATGTCCACTTTAGAGCGTGGCGTCAAACCCCGCTAAGAATGAATCTTCCCGCCCTTCAGGACGGGGCAGCCTGTCTGCCCTTGCATCATGGACGAGGTTCGTTCTGTCCGGAAATTATGTAGCTGTGCGGGTCGCCGCCACGTTTTTGTTGACGACGCCAATTTTAGCCGCCCTGAAGGCGGAGTGTTAGACCCCGCTGCGAATAAAAATTGCAATTCTTGTAATGGAGGAGAATTAATGAAAGCGCACTTCACAAAGGTTGTCTCTCGAGCAACGACCGGTGTCATCGCCTTGCCGGTCTGCATATTGCTTATGGCTGCAATTCTGTCTTGTAAGAGCGGCCCCGACGAGGCTACGCAGGGGACGTTAAAAGACGCCCAAGATAAAACAGAAACGGCGCGTAAACAGGCCATGGATTTTGGAGGAATCACCTACGCCGCTGAGGAATGGAATGCCACGGAAACACTCTATACCGCAGTTAAAAACCTGCCGCTCGTTACCATGCAGGATTATCAGGCGGCAATCCCCCAATTTGACGACATTTTTAATAGTTATGTGGATGTTTTTAATAAAGCGGCGCCCCAGTACGTTGAAGCGCGTAAAAATATAATTGCGTCCGTCCGTCAAAATGCGATTGACGCGGGCGCGGAAACGCACTGCGCGCGGGAACTATCCGCCGTGGACGAGCAGGATAAAAATTCTTTCACGCTCTACGCAAACGGCGATTATTACGAGTATCAAGCCGCGTCTTTTGAAGTGGAAAAACGTTACGGACTCTTGCAAACAAAAGCCGCGGCGCTTTCTCTTAAAGATGAGATTATCGCCAACAAATTCGACCGTTTTGATCCGGACGCTCTTGGCGCCGCCGATGAGAGCTTCGCCGCAGTGGAGGCGGCGGACGCGGCGAATGATTTGGACGGGGCGCAGAGCGCGGCGGATGACGCGCTGGCAAAATACCAGCAGGTTCTCGCCAATGGGTGGAAAAGTTACGCCGGCGAGCAACAGTCGCGCGCGGAAGCGGCGCGGACAGACGCGGTTGCCGTTCACGCAGACGTCGCCTTGAGCGACGATTTTGACGCGGCGGACGCGGTGTACCACCAAGGCGCCGCCGATTATGACGCGGAGAACTATCAGGCGGCGGCGGACTCATTTGTCAACGTTCAACCCATGTTCGCCGCGCTTGCCAAAACTGCAAGCGATCGGCAAAAGAACGCCGCGACCGCGTTGCAGGCGGCTCAAAAAATGGTGGATGCCAGCCGGAAGAAGGCGGCGGCGCTTCCCGAAGCCGCCGGCAACGAATTTCTGGCAAAGGCGGATGAACTGCTTGCGGCGTCTCAGTCAAGCCTTGACGCGGGCGGCTATGCGGAGGCGACGGCGGCCGCTGCCGAAGCCCAGAAAAACGCCGGCCTTTCCGACGCCTATGTCGCCCAACAACAGAAGATGAAAGCCGCGAATAACGCGCTTGCGGCGGCGAAGAAGCAGATGGACGGCGTGGCTCCCGACGTCCAGAAAAAATACGCGCCTTTGTACAACACCGCCGCAACGGCGTATGCGGACGCTCTAAATGCCCAAAAAGCGCAAAACTGGGATACCGTAGCGGCGGACGCAAAAAAAATCAACGACGCGGTGGCCGCCATAGCCAAAGCCAAAGCCGCTGACGACGCAGCGGAAAAGAAAGCTGCGGACGCCGCGAGCGCCGCCCTTGCCACGGCAAAAAAACGACTTGACGGCGTTCGCGCGGACACCAGAAAGCAGTTCGCGGATCAATACGGAATCGCGTCGTCCGCCTACAATGACGCGACCAAAGCCCAAGGCGCGAAGGATTGGAGCGCGGTAAACGCAAACGTAAAAAAAGTGAACGACGCCCTTGATCA
>JAIRTS010000222.1 GCA_031254795.1 Treponema sp. | reverse complement strand
CCCCTCCATCGGAACATCCCATCATAAACGCCACCGCTATCAGCGACACTGACAGCGCCGAGAAAATTTTTACCGCTTTTCTCATTTCTATTCTCCTCAATAAAGTTTTATATTCACATGGACGAACACAGGCCCGGAGCCATGTAAATTACCTGTTTCCGCGCCCTACTTTCTCAGCAGGGGCTTCAAGTCATTCACGCTCGCCGTGACGCCGGACCGCTCCACAGCCGCCCTGAATCCCGCCGCGTCGTCCGCGAACAGGGCGTCATAGGCGCCGGCGATAGCGGTCTTTTGGCTGGCGGTTGCGGCGTTGAGATATTGCAGCTTGTAAAATTCCAGGGGAACGCGGATATCCTCTTTGGTGTAGGGGAAATCGCCGTCCCATTCCTTCCGCTTGTCCTGTACATACTCCAACTCCCGGTAGCCTCGCTCCACCGTTGGCTCAATGACCGTACCTTCGCCATAGTCGTTCCATGTGGCTATCTGAATGATGTCCGGCCGTGAATCCAGAGCGGCTTTGAATGTCAGCTTAAATGTCTCTCCATCGGCGTAGGCGAGATCGCCATAGCTGTTCTGCCCGATGTCTTCGTACGCGTCGTCAAAGGCGGGCCACGCGCTGGCGATAAGGCGGGGCTTGTCCTTCTGCCCCTTGTAAAAGCCGTTGAGGTCATTCACCAGATTGGGGTACACCGGCTTTTTGCCGCTCATGGCGGGCCAGTTGTAGGTGGCGTCAGCCCAGTTGGCGCGGGACATCAAGTCCACAAAAAAGGGGCGCGGATCGGTTTCGGCAAAGATATTTTCCCATTGCGCTTGAGAAAAATATTGGGGACCAAAACACATAACTACCGGACGGCCATCAAGATGAGCGTAGGCGCTGTCGGCAAACCAGTTTTGCCGCATCCAGCGGAACACCTCTTTGCCGCTTTCCAGAGCTTCTCCGGCGGGGACATTTTCTTTGCCGCCATATTCCATATTGATGGTGTTGTCTTCGTAACAAACGGCGAATCGCAGGTCGGCTCGTTTTAGAACCGCTATCATCGCCTTGGTGTGTTCGTGGATTTCGCCGAAATCATTGACATCTCTGCTGCCGTACCAGTCGAAGATCACTCCGTCTATCCCGGCCAGCTTAAAAAGCGCGGCCTGATATTCCAGGAGGCATAAGGCAGACTGATCATAAGGACCCGTAAGGGGGTATTGATGGGCGAAAATTTCCGCCTTGCCGTCAGAACGCGCCCGTGTAGGATCAAGAGCGCCCCAGCCTGTCCAATGGCCGCCGTAAACGCTTTTCGTGTTTTCTCGCGATTTATCTGATGGCCCCCGGTACCACGGCATATAGTGAGCCATGATCAATGGCCGCTCTTGCTCCCGATTGGACGGCGTATATACCTGGAGCGCGGCGTACGCCGCTTCAAAATCTTCCGCTTTCACCGGCTCCGGGTTTTCTTCTCCCCCAGGGGGAAGGGCGGAAAAACAACCTGAAACGACAAGCGGCAAAATAAACAGGACGAACAAGGAAAAAAGAGAGCGTTGATTTTTCAGGGCTTTCGCGCGAAGGGCGTCTCTGCCGAAACACCCCCGCCATGAGGCGTTATTAGTATATACGTCTAAATCATGCGGGGGGGGGGGGGGGATCAGGAAAACAGCGGGGTTGTTCGACAATCCGGACGGCAGTCCGCCAGCCAAAGGTTGGCCAACCTTTGGCTGGCTTGCGAGTCTTGCAATTTTCCGCCAACGAACTTTTGGCTCGCAGACTGCGAAATTATGGTTTTTCATAAAAAATTTTTTCAAAAACTCAAGTTTCCGAAAAAATTTGGCGTTATTCACCATAAACCTCAAGCTCCGCGACCTGTCCGTTGGTAGCGCCACTGTTTGCGGTAAACACTAATTGTACGTATCTCGCCGTTACATTGAGGGGAATGACCACGGTGTTGGCGTTGGAGACCGGATCAAACTGGTAGTCCGCTTCAGGCGCCACTGTGGTAAAATCAGCGCCATTGTCGCTCACCTGAACTTCAAAACGCTGGACGCGTTTCGCCCACATGCGCTGGGGATTCAGTTTTATTACCAGAGTGGAAAGTCTGGCGGAAGTCACAAGGTCAACATAGATCGTGCCGGGATACTGACGCGCCGCGCCTTCCCAATAGGTGGCCACATCGCCGTCAACAATTTTATTAACGGTCCAGACATCAATTTTACTGGAAGCCACAGCAGGTTTGCCCAACGCCATATTTCTGCGGCCGGCGGGGTCAAAGGCAACCGCAGAGGCGCTGGAATTCCCCGCCGGTTCGCCGAGCAGGGGATTTACGGAGAAGTCGTACCGTATGTTCGCGTCTCTGACCGCCTGCCTAAAAGCATTTGCGTCTCCCGAAAACAGGATTTCGTAGAGATCGGCGACCTGTTGTTTTTGCTCATCGGTTGACTTTTCGGAGACCGCTATTTTGTAAAGCTCTATTGGTATGCGCAGATCGCTGTAGTTAAAGGGAAAATCCGCTTCCCACTGCTTCCGCTTATCCTGGAGGTATTCCAGTTCTCTATAACCATGCTCTATAGTTGGCTCAATGATGGTGCCTTCTCCATAATCATTCCATGTTTGAACCTGAATGATATTTGCCCGCGCCTGTTCCGCGGCGGTATAGGTGAGTTTGAATGTCTCGCCGTTTGAATAATCCAAAAAGCCGTAGCTCCTGCCTCCGGCCTGGGCGTAAATGTCGTGGAAACCCGGCATCGCGGTGCCCACGACAAAGGGTTTGGCGTTTTGTTTCTGGTAGAAATCATTCAGGTATTTCACCAAACTGGGGATGGACAATTTGCCGCCCGAAGACAGATGCATGGGACTCCAGCTTTTGGTTCCATCCGCCCAGTTGGTTCTGGCGTCAAGATCAATAAAGAAAGGCTTGGGGGACACATCAGTCCAAATTTCATCCCATTCGCTTCTTTGGTAGAAGTATTGGGGGCCGAAACAGAGAACCAAAGGACGTCCGTCAACCTTGACATAAAGATCGTCCTGGAACCAGTTTTCTTGCATCCAGGCAAAGGTTTCCCTCGCGGCGCTCCGTCCCTGATCCTTGGGTATTACGCCAAATTCGATAAGGTGTTTGACGCTCTGATCCTCATACACAATCGCGTATGCAAGCCCTCTTTTTTTGAGCGTTTCGATCAGCGCCACGGTCGCCTCATGGATGGACTTGTAGTCCACGCCCTCGGTGACGCCGTACCAGTCGATGACCACTCCGTCAATGCCGGATATTTTCATCAGCGCGGCTTGATACTCTAACAGCGAAGGGTCGCTGGAATCGTAGGGGCCGGTTAAAGGGTAGTAGTGGGAAGCGATATTCGCCCGTCCATCGCTCAATATTTCCGCCGGATCAAAGTTTGCGCCTCCCTGTTGCCAATGGAAACCGTATTTTTGGAACCACGGCATGTAATGCGCCAGCACTAAAGGCTGTTTGTTCTCCCGAACTGCGGGAGCAGCTATTTGAAGCTGATTATAGGCCGCCTCAAAGACAGCTTCATAATCCACCGGCGCCTCGTTTTTTTTAGGAAGCAGGCTTGTCGTACAAGCTGTTATCATAAGGAGACCGCCGGTCAGCATAACGAGGTTTCTCAAACACCACGTTTTTCGGGAAATCAGTCTCAGATATGGAAGACAAAGCGGGCTTTTAGCCGTTTTTTCCAACAATGATCTCAAAACCAAAAACACCTTTCTCATTCTCCACCTCATCCTCGTGAATTCTATATAGGTTTAACGTTAAACCTATATAGAATTATAGAACCACTTCTCCAGAGTTGTCAACAAAAAAATTTAAATTTTTTATAAAAAAAAGTTGTTCGGAAGCTTCGGCTTCCGCCGAGCCAAAGATTCGCCTGCAAGCGTTAAAAAACGGCTTGCGAGATAGCCAACCGGGTTATCGAGCAAGTCTAAATAATGCGGGGTCTTGTCGCAGATGGGGTTTTGTCCGCCGCGCTTCGTATACATGCCTTTCGCCGGTACGCGCCGTGAGAAAAAGAGCGGCGCGGGCAACGGACGCTTCTGCTTGCTGCGGAAGGCGGGCTGTGCCTCAAGCCTTTGGCGCCAATGGCGCCGTTGACGGCGCCGCCGCTCGCTTCAAAGCCTCATAGTTGCGGCGATCCGCGACTGAGCTGCGTTCTACCAGCGTTGCCGGCAGGATTATATTTCGGGACGCGATTTCTTTTCCTTCAAGGTAGTCCATCATCACGCCGGCGGCGATGGCGCCTTTGCGCATGATATCCTGATGAATGGTCGTTAAAGGAGGCGCCG
>JAIRTS010000147.1 GCA_031254795.1 Treponema sp. | reverse complement strand
CTCAAAATCAGGAATGCTGAACGGAAGTCCGCCGCAATCGCCGCAGGCGTCGGAGGCATATTCGGTATCACCGAGCCTATCATTTACGGTTTCACGCTGCCCAAAAAGATACCGTTCTTCCAGGCGTGCGTTGTCGCGGCGATTTCGAGCGGCCTCGCCGAATTCGCGGCGAACTTTATCTCCGGCGGCCACGGCTTTGCCGCGCTGCCGGGCGCGATGGGCGTATTCGCGTTCCCCAGTTTCTTTATCCCCGGCTTCGCGGGCAGCGCGGCGAACTTCCTTATCGGAGTGATTTCTATTACTGTAGCGACTCTGGCAACGATGTTCCTCGTCTACTTCACCTACAAGCCCGACGCGGCGGAACTCAAGACGGACGAGGCGGTCGCCATCGACACGTCAAAGGTGAATATCGCGGCGGCCAAAAAGGTCTACGCGCCCGTGAAGGGCAGGATGCTGCCGATTGCCCAGTCCGCCGATCCCGCCCATCAGGAAGAGGCGCTGGGCAAGGGCGTGTGCTTCATGCCTTTGGGCGGCAAAATATACGCGCCCTTTGACGGCGCGGTGGAGATGGTGTTCGACACAAAGCACGCTATCAATATAAAAAGCAAAGACGGCGTTGAAGTTCTGATACACTGCGGCATCGACACGGTGAAGCTGGGCGGCAAGGGCTTTAAGACCCACGTCCAGGAAGGAGCGAAGGTTAAGGCCGGCGACCTGCTCCTTGAGTACGACAAAGACGTCATCGCCCGCGCGGGCTACAACCTTGAGACCCAGCTTGTCATCACCAACACGGGCAATTATAAGGCGGTGACCCAGGCGAAGTCCGGGGACTGCCTCGTGGGTGATGTAGTGTTGTATGTTGAATAGGCGCGCGCCGGAGCCGTCCGGCGGCAAGGACGCGCCTCCGGCGTCTCTGCCGCCGGTGAAGCCTCGCGCAAAGCGCTTGCGCCGCCCTGTGCAAGGCGCTTGCGCCGTATTGTGCAAGGCGCTTGCGCCGCATTGTGCAAAGCGCTTGCGCCGTATTGTGCAAAGCGCTTGCGCCGTATTGTGCAAAGCGCTTGCACCGCATTGCGCAAGGTGATTGCGCCGTATTGCGCAAGGTGATTGCGCCGTATTGTGCAAAGCGCTTGC
This sequence comes from Treponema sp., assembly GCA_031254795.1. Lineage (GTDB taxonomy): Bacteria > Spirochaetota > Spirochaetia > Treponematales > Breznakiellaceae > JAIRKH01. The sequence goes on along the minus strand of JAIRTS010000147.1, from coordinate 3,864 downwards.
GCCGTATTGTGCAAAGCGCTTGCGCCGTATTGTGCAAAGCGCTTGCGCCGTATTGTGCAAGGTGGTTGCACCGTATTGTGCAAGGCGCTTGCGCCGTATTGTGCAAGGCGCTTGCGCCGTATTGCGCAAGGTGGTTGAGCGGTATTGCTCAAGGCGCTTATGCGGAGCAGGAGGGCGTCGCTCTCCTGTGTAATAAACGATGGGCGGCGGAACGCCGCTTGTTGTAAAGATTAAGGAGATTGGTATGCAAAAGATGATTATGCAAAAGATTGCGGCGGCTCTCTTTGCCGCATTCGCCGGCGCCGCGCTGATTGCCGGTTGCGCGTCCGCGCCTCCAAAAAGTGTATGGTCACCCAGCAATGACGGATCGGTTGCGTTTTACGTGACCCGCCACGGACGGACGATGTTCAACACGGCGCGCCGGGCGCAGGGCTGGTCGGACACGCCGCTTACGCCCGCAGGGGTTGAAGCCGCCGAACAGCTCGGCAAGGGCTTAAAAGCGCGGGGAATAACGTTTAACGCCGCGTGGTCCAGTGATTCGGGACGGGCGCGGGAGACGGCGCGGCTGGCGCTGGAGAACAGCGGCGACACCGGTATTGTGTTGGAAGAAACCAAAAACTTCCGCGAGAGTTGTTTCGGTTCGTATGAAGGAGATACGGACGAGAATATGTGGGGCAACGCCGGCATCCACCTTGGGCTGGGGAATACGGTCGAAGAAGCGTACGGCGCCATATTTGGGGCTATGATGGCCGGACATTGCACCATGCCCGATGTACTTGGCGCGGTCAAATCTATAGACACCACAGGACTGGCTGAGGATTACCATACGGTCAAGACACGGATGCAGAATCAGCTTATCGAACTGGCGGAAGAGTATGCCGAAAAAGGCGGCGGGAACATTCTGATTGTTGCCCACGGGATTTCGATTCTGGCAATGATTTCCGATTGGACTGACGAACAGCCCCAAGGCGGATAGCTTGAGAACGCGAGCGTCACCAAGGTTGTTTACCAAGACGGGAAGTTTACCGTGACCGAGCTTAATAACATGGAATATGTCGAAGGGCCGTAGGTTCTTTCCTTTATCCATGCATTTGCGTGGTGTCGATCAGAGCGCTTGATCAGGATGGATCAAGGCGCTTATGCGGAGCAGGAGGGCGTCGCTCTCCTGTTTAATAAAACGATGGGCGGCGGAACGCCGCTTGCTATGAGGAGTGAAGAATGAGTTTTCCAAAAGGGTTTTTATGGGGCGGCGCGATTGCCGCTCATCAGGCGGAAGGGGCGTATCTTGAGGACGGCAAGGGCGTCGCTACGTGCGATGTCATGCACGGCGGAAAAGGCCGCGTGGCGGAAATGAGCGACATGAAGGCGATACGGGCGAACATCGAAAATCCCCAGGGTTATTTCCCGGAGCGTGTCGCGGTTGATTTTTATCACCGTTACAAAGAAGACATCGCGCTGTTCGCCGAGATGGGCTTTAAGGTGTTTCGCACGTCAATTTCATGGGCGCGGATTTTTCCCAACGGCGACGACGCGCAGCCCAACGAAAAAGGGCTTGCGTTTTATGATTCGCTTTTTGACGAGTGCCTGAAACGTGGCATTGAGCCGCTGGTCACCATGTCGCATTGGGAAATGTCGATCAACTTGACCAAAAAATACAATGGCTGGGCGAGCAGAGAACTCATCCCGTTGTTTGAGCGTTATGCGAAAACGATTTTCGCCCGCTACAAAGACAAGGTGAAGCGCTGGCTTACGTTTAACGAGATCAACATGAGCTTTCATATGCCGTCATTGGGCGTAGGGGCGCTTATTGACGATCCCGCGCAAAAAGAAGCGATGACTTTGCGCGCTTGTCACAATCAACTTGTAGCAAGCGCCCTCGCCGTAAAAGCGTGCCATGAAATGATACCTGGCGCAAAAATCGGCTGTATGGTCGCGGCGATGACTACGTATCCCTATACATGCCGCCCGGAAGACGTGTGGGAAAAAACGCTGATGGAACGCCGAAATTACGCGCTCACCGATGTGCAGGCGCAGGGGAAATATCCCGCGTGGTTTGACCGTTATGTGGAGAAACAAAACATCGACATTGGCAAAACGGCGGACGATGAAAGAATTCTGCGCGAACATACCGTTGATTTTGTGTCGTTCAGCTATTACTGCACGAATGCGGTTTCGACCGACCCCGCTGTGACGGACAAATCGCAGGGCAACGTGTTTGGCGGCGTTCAAAACCCCTACCTCAAGTCCTCGGAGTGGGGCTGGCAGATTGACCCGCTGGGTTTGCGCATTACCCTGAGCTTCCTCTACGACCGGTATCAAAAGCCGCTTTTTATCGTGGAAAATGGGCTGGGCGCGAAGGACACCGTAGAGGCTGACGGCAGCGTCAACGACGACTACCGCATTGAGTACCTGCGGGAACATATCAAGGCGATGAAGGCGGCGATTGAAGAAGACGGCGTTGATCTTATGGGCTACACCGCGTGGGGGTGCGTCGACATCATTAGCGCGTCGACTGGAGAAATGTCCAAACGCTACGGTTTTATCTATGTGGACAAGGACGACGAGGGCAACGGCACGCTCAACCGTTCCCGCAAGAAGAGTTTCTTCTGGTACAAAGATGTGATCGCCAGCAACGGCGAAAAGCTATAGTTTTCACACGTCCCTCGTTGCGGGGGACGAATACAAAGGACATTTATTGGAACAATGCGATGACAGAATTTTCGTATACTATTACCGATCCCCTGGGAATCCACGCGAGGCCAGCCGGTCTTTTTGTCAAAAAGCTGGCCGCATTCAAAAGCGCCATCACCATTTCCCGAAAGGATACCGGCGCATCCTGCGACGGCAAAGGGTTGCTCGCCCTGATGAAACTCAGGGTGAAGCAGAATGACGCCATTATTGTCAAAGCGGAAGGCGACGACGAAAGCGCCGCGATAGAAGCGGCTCAAGCGTATCTTTCCGCGCATTTTTAAAGGCGGCTTACGGTTCGGAACCATAAACGTCTCGAATCGTGAGATTCCCGCCTGCGGAGATGCGTCCGCTATACAACCGGATTTCTGAACGCCTATCGGTGAATTATGGTTGTTATTGGGGCTTTTCCAAAACTTTTGGAAAAACCTCCGGCAAAGGAACCGCTGAATTGCAGAGGTTTCCTCGCCCCTTGGAGAAAATCGCTTTTTCACCTTTGTTTACGCCGCGATGAATCAGTGGTTTTCTCCGGGGAATTTATCGCTATCGTACGGGTTCATGCCTGTCCAATTTCGCGGACTGGCTGAAATGCGTTGAAGCGAGCAGCGGGAGGCGGGAGGCAAACCGGCCTGTCACACTCCGCGCCGCCGTCCTATTTCAAATGCTTCTCAATTAATTTTTTGCTTGGGTTTGTTCCAAAACGGGCTCTATGGCCGCGTTTTTGAATAGTCTCGCTCATGGCGCGTATTTTCTTTCAGCTTTTCTCCAAATTCATTCTCTTTTTCCGCCTCTTCAATTCTCTTTATTGTTATATTTCCAAAAATCGCCTGCCCGGCAATATACAATTCCGGCAACCCTTCGTCTTCTTTATTTGCCTCGCCATGCGCAAATATTCCTGAAAATATTGGCGTCGTCTTGTTTATTATTCTTATATTTTTTGATACAAGTATTTCGGTTAATCCGAACACTGAAGTGACGTTTAGCGCAGTCCTCCCTTTGGGCAGATTGTCCACAATTATTCTATTTGTTCCAAAAAAACAAATATGTTCTCCGCCATTTCCATTCACTGATTTTACATTTGATGTTCTCCATGAAAACATTGTCACATATTTCCCGCCTTCTTTTGGCGCTGTTATCGCATTGCTTTCAGTTTTTGCCAATACGCCGCGTTCGGCG
>JAIRTS010000213.1 GCA_031254795.1 Treponema sp. | reverse complement strand
GGCGTTTCTGCGCAGATACCTAGAAAGGCAGGCGGCGTCCCTACAGGCGACGCCACCCATGCGATATAACTTTCAATATGCCGAGCCATTCCCAAAACGCGCGAAGCGACAGTTTTGGGAATGCGCCTTTGGATTTAATAGAAAAAGTGGACTTATACCTCCAAAACTAACAAAGTCTTCGGATCGAGCTTCAATGTCGCGGAAGACGGAGTGTACACATTTCTATCCTTGGATACGGAAAGCTCTATGTGAGACAGCTTCTGTTCAAGCGTAATGACCACATCAATGGCGTCAACATAATTTTTGATCACAAGCGGGATTTTCCGGTTGTCATACGCGTCTTCAGGCGCCGAGCAACTGTACCATACGGAAAGGTCGAGTTCTGCCCCGAATTGTTTGACCGCCCTGAAAAAACCGGCGTCCGTAAGAGAGAAGTCAAGCCCGTCTACGATGAGGGCTTCGGCTTTGAAGCCGCCTTCAATGATCAGGGAGCGCAAGCTCTTCAATATCTGTTCGCATGTCATGCCTTCTTGATTGAAGTTCATCAACACCCTGTTTCTCACGAGATTGTTTTTCACTTCATTCGCGTGGTCAAGGCTCTTTTTTTTGGTAAATTCATCAAAAATATCTTCATACCAAGAAAGAACATGGTCTACATGCCTGACAAACGATACATGGATGACTTTATGTGATTGCAACAGTTTATATAAGGCGATCTGGACCAAAACGGAAGTCTTGCCGATGCCGTTCGGCGCCGCGATGACGCCGGTTTCTCCACCCTTCAGCCCCCCGTGAATGGATTGTTCAAAAATCCGTATGGGGCTGCGCCGTATCAAATCTTCTATAGTCATTTCTGCTCCTTCTTCCGCTTTTCCTCGTATTCCTTGATGAGCGCATCAGAAACACTTGCCGGAACCTTCCCGTATTTCTCAAATTCCATAGAAAATTCCGCCTTGCCTTGGGTCATGCTTCGTAATGCGGGCGAGTAGCCGAACATTTCGCTCAACGGCGCCTCGGCCTCAACACGGGAATTTGTTCCATCTTCGGTAGACGAAATTATTATACCACGTCTTTGGTTGATTGAGGCGAAAATATTTCCCTGAAATTCCGTCGGCCCTTCAACCACGACCCGCATGATCGGTTCGAGGATGCACGGTTTCGCCTTGGCGTACGCCTCGCGGAAAGCCCCGATTGCCGCCAACTGAAACGCGATGTCCGAGGAGTCCACCGGATGGGATTGACCGTCGTTGATGAGACAGCGCGCGTTGACGATGGGGAAGCCGATGAGCGACCCTTTCTGCATCGCCTGACGGAACCCTTTGTCGCAGCTTGGAATGTACTCCGTGGGAATCGCGCCGCCCTTTATGTTGTCCACAAACTCATAGTCGGTCTCGCAGGGTTCCATGTAGCCGGCGACGCGGCCGTATTGCCCCGAGCCGCCGCTTTGTTTCTTGTGCGTGTAGTTGAATTCCGCCCGCGTGGTGATGGCTTCACGGTACGCGACCTGCGGCATGCCGGTTTCGACCTCGCAACTGTATTCACGCTGCATGCGGGTGATGTACACGTCAAGGTGAAGTTCGCCCATGCCCTTGATGATGGTCTGATTCGATTCCGGGTCTACAAACGTCTGAAACGTGGGATCTTCCTTGGTGAACCGGTTGAGCGCCTTCGCCATTTGATCCGCCGATTTCTTGTCTTTAGGAGTGATGGCAAGCGAGATGACCGGCGCCGGCACGTACATTGAAGACATGGCGTAATTGAGTCCGCCTCCGCAAAACGTGTCGCCGGACGCGCATTCAACACCGAAAAGCGCCACGATGTCGCCCGGAACGCCTTCGTTGATGTCTTCCATTGTATTGGCATGCATGCGCACCAGCCGCCCCACTTTGAACCGCTTGCGCGCGCGGGTGTTCATAAGCTCATCACCTTTCTTGAGCTCGCCCTGGTAGATACGCACATAGGTGAGTTGCCCATATTTGCCGTCTTCCAGTTTGAATCCAAGCGCGACCGTGGGTTTTTTAGCGTCCGCCGTCAGTTCCACGTGTGTTTCATTGTTGTCGATGTCAAGCGCGTAATTCTTTACTTCCGTGGGATTCGGCAGATAATACGTAACGCCGTCAAGCAGGGGCTGGACGCCCTTGTTCTTGTACGCGGACCCGAGCATCACCGGCACCAGCTTTTCCGCCAGCGTTCCCTTGCGAATGGCCGCGCGGATGATGTCTTCGGATATGTCTCCGCCATCCATCAACAGTTCCATGAGCGTGTCGTCGAACATGGACACCGCGTCAAGCATTTCCTCGCGGCGCTTCTCGGCGTCCGCCTTGAGGTGCGCCGGAATTTCGGCGATCCGCACGATTTCTCCCCTGTCGCCGTCAAAATACAGGGCTTTTTGGGTTACCAGGTCGACCACCCCTTCGAGTTTATCCTCAAGCCCGATGGGGATTTGGATCATAACCGCGTTCAGCCCCAATTTTTCCCGCAACTGATTTTTTACCTTAAAAGGGTTCGCGCCCGCGCGATCGCATTTATTCACAAAGGCGATGCGCGGGACATGATAGCGCTTAAGCTGCCTGTCCACCGTGATGGACTGGGATTGAACGCCGCCCACCGCGCACAGCACGAGAATCGCGCCGTCCAAAACCCGCAAAGAACGCTCGACTTCAATGGTAAAATCAACGTGTCCGGGCGTGTCGATCAAATTGATGGTATGTTCTTTCCATTCCACCTGAGTCGCGGCGCTTTGGATGGTGATGCCGCGCTCCCGTTCAATGTCCATGGAATCCATGGTCGCGCCTGCCCCGTCCTTGCCCCGCACTTCGCGGATAATATGAATTTTATTACTGTAGAACAAAATACGTTCAGAAAGCGTCGTCTTTCCTGAGTCAATGTGTGCGCTGATTCCGATATTCCGCATCTTACAGATGTCGATGCTCATAACATAACTCTCCTCAAATTCCTATGCTCAAATTGTATTATGCAAAACG
>JAIRTS010000184.1 GCA_031254795.1 Treponema sp. | reverse complement strand
GCGATTTCCCGCTCAAGGCTCCGTACGCCGGACTCCATTGTCCAGCGCCGAATTATTTCCCGGATAGTTTCATCTTTAAAAACGATTTTCGCGTCTTTCAAGCCATTTTCCGCAAGTTGCCGTGGCACCAAAAACTGTTTTGCGATGGCGAGCTTCTCATTTTCGCCGTATCCCGGTATTTCGATGATTTCCATGCGGTCAAGGAGCGGATACGGTATGGCGTGCAGAGAATTCGCTGTTGTGATGAAAAGCGTCTTTGAAAGATCGTATGGCACTTCAAGGTAGTGATCCATGAACGTCGCGTTCTGTTCGGGATCGAGCACTTCAAGCAAAGCGGAAGCCGGATCGCCCCGGAAATCGCCAGACATCTTGTCGATCTCGTCAAGGAGAAACACGGGATTGACGCTGCCCGCCTTGCGCATGGATTGGATGATTCTGCCGGGCAAGGCGCCCACATAGGTTTTACGATGCCCGCGAATTTCAGCCTCGTCCCGTACGCCGCCCAGGGACATGCGCACAAATTTTCTGCCCAGACAACGGGCTATGGATTTGCCGAGACTGGTCTTGCCAGTACCGGGAGGTCCGACAAAGCAGAGTATGGGACCCTTTATGGAAAAATTTGACGCGCGCCGCGTTATATCGTCCGCCTCACCGCGCGGCGCTTCGTCTTTTTTGTGTTCTTCCTCACTACGCAGCAAGTTGTGAACGGCGATGAATTCTATGATCCGCTCTTTCGCCTTTTTCATGGCGAAATGATCCTCGTCGAGTATCCTCTCCGCGCGCGCCAGATCCGCCACGTCGTCGCTGGCTTCCGTCCAGGGTATATCCGCCAACCACTCAAGGTAGGCGCGGATCACGCCAGATTCCGGGGACAAAGGTTGGAGTTTCCGAAGTCGCGCCAGTTCCTTGCGGGCTTTTAGAAGAACTTCTTCTCCCGGATTTCCGCTCTCTATGGCGTGTTCCAGATCGGCGAACTCGTCGACATTCGTATCTTTGCCAAGCTCCTTGTTTATTTCTTTCAACTGCTCTCGGAGGATGTATTCACGATGGGTCTTTTCCACGCGATTGCGGACATTGCCGGAAATGTTTTTCTGTATGCCGAAAATTTCGTTCTCAATCTCAAGCGTTTCAAAAAGCGTCTCAAGCCGTTCCCGTGTGTCCACAATCGACAAAAGCTCCACTTTTTTTTCAGGTTTAAGGGAAACGCTGTTGCATATAATGTCTGCCACGTGTTCGGCGCGTTCGGATTTTTCAATGGCGACCAAGGTTTCAGCGCTTACTTTTTTGGTGAATCCGGCGTATTGGCTAAAGGATTTTTGAACGCTCCTCATAAGCGCGTTTATAATCGCCGGGTATTCCTCGTCTTCCGCAGTGCCGTGTTCGCTTACGACGCCGATGGGCGAGACTTTTACCAACGCCACATCCTGCCGCCGGGCGCTTGCGTCGATCATGGCGCGGTACTCGCCCTGTAACACCGCGCGATAGCTGTTATCTGGCAACTTTAGATGCTGAACGACGCTGGCGACCGTACCCGCAGAGTACGTCTCGCCGGTTTTCGCGTTCCTGATACACGAGGCGAAAAGCCGGCGCTCCCGTTTGAGCGCCTCGTCAATGGCGTATATACCCGCCTTATAGGTGATAAACACAGGAAGTACGGTATTGGGAAACAGCACCAACTCTCTCAGCGGCAGGAGGGGAAACGCTTCCTTCGCCGGTACAGAATTTTTTGAACCAGACAAGCCGGAAAAAAACTTTGCGGCGCCGGAGAGTTTCATGCGCTTTTCTGAATAGAAACAATCTCAGGTGGCGTTAATTTTTCCACCGTATTCTTTGTAATGACAACCTTCATGTGTTCCCGTCCCCGCATTGAAGGAATTTCAAACATGATGTCCGTCAAAAGCTTTTCCACAATGGATCGAATGCCGCGAGCGCCGGTTTTCTGTTTGATGGCGGTGCCGGCGATGGCGTTAATGGCTTCTTCGGTAAATTCAAGCTGCACGTCATCAAACAACATGGACGCCTGGTACTGCTTGACAATGGCGTTTTTCGGCTCGGTGATGATTCGTTTCAGATCGTCAAGTTTAAGCTCGTCAAGGCTTACGGCGATGGGAAGTCGTCCGATAAATTCCGGTATCATGCCGAAATGAATGAGATCATCGGGGTGAATGGCGTCATACAGTTTTTTGAGGTTTTTCTCCGAACGCTCGGCTATATCCGTGCCAAAGCCCATGGGCCGTTGCACAACCCGCTGTTCGATGATTTTATCAAGCCCCACAAAAGCCCCGCCACAGATAAACAGGATGTTCGTGGTGTCAATGCGGAGCATCTCCTGATTCGGATGCTTGCGTCCGCCCTGCGGCGGCACTGAAGCGATGGTTCCCTCTATTATTTTAAGCAACGCCTGTTGCACGCCTTCGCCAGAAACATCCCGCGTAATGGAAACGTTCTCTCCCTTACGGGCGATTTTATCGATCTCGTCAATGTACACGATGCCCCGTTCAGCCGCCGCTATGTTGTTGCCCGCGTTCTGGATGAGTTTTAGAAGGATATTTTCCACATCCTCACCCACGTATCCCGCTTCGGTAAGGGTGGTTGCGTCCACAATGGCGTAAGGAACCTTGAGTTTGCGCGCCAAGGTTTTCGCAAGCAACGTCTTTCCGGTGCCGGTTGGTCCTATGAGCAACACATTGGATTTCTCAATTTCAACATCACCGGTCTCTTTTCTGGGATTCGCTATGCGCTTGTAGTGGTTGTACACCGCGACGGACAACGCCTTCTTCGCGCCGTCCTGCCCTATCACGAATTGATCAAGATACTCCTTGATTTCCCTAGGAGCCGGAATGTCTTCGGTAAACTTTGACGAAGCGTCGCCCGCTTCATCAACAAGAATGGCGTTGCATAATTCTATGCATTCATTGCAAATGTAAATATCGCGTGGACCCGCTATAAGCCGTCGTGACGCATCGCCGCTTTTCCCGCAAAAAGAGCAGGTGTTTTCTTCCCGGCCACTGCTACGAAGTCTTGCCATTTTTCTCCCTTTTCAAAATAGAATCCGCTATGCCGTAAGCGACCGCGTCATCCGCCAGCATATAAAAATCCCGCTCCATATCCGACGCGATTTTTTCGGCATCCTTGCCGGTATGCCGCGCAAAAATCTCAATAGTCAGTTTTTTCAATCTGACGATCTCTTTTGATTGAATTCCGATATCCAAAGCCTGCCCGCGGGCGCCGCCCCAAGGCTGGTGAATCAGCACTCGTGAAGACGGCAACGCCATGCGCTTGCCTTTGGCGCCTGCGGTCAGAATGAGCGCCGCCATGCTCGCCGCCTGCCCGATGCAAATGGTCTGTACATCGCTCTTTACATACTGCATGGTGTCGTAGATGGCTAATCCGGCGGTTACGGAACCGCCGGGCGAATTGATGTACAGATTGATATCCTTCTCGGTGTCCTGCCCATCCAAAAACAGAAGTTGCGCCACCACCAAATCCGCGGAAAGATCGGTGATTTCGCCGTCAAGAAATACAATCCTGTCTTTCAGCAACCGTGAGTAAATATCGTAAGAGCGTTCCCCCATGCCCGTTTGCTCGACAACAATAGGCACAAGGTTGTTCATTTGTTCGTACATTGATTATCCTTCTTTTTCCATGATCGCCAGATAATCCTTCTCGTCGCCGCTTTTTATGGTGTTTTTCGCAAGCAGAAGATCAAACAGCTTGGTTTCTTTAATGTCATCCTCAAGATAGGACTTCATGTTTTCCTGTTCGTAGAGTTTTTTGATTTCGTCCAGATTTTGTCCATTGCGCGCCGCCTGACGCTCAAACTCTTTCTCAACATCCTCTTCCGTCGCTTCAATATTCAAATCTTTCATCAGCGTTTCAATGACAAGGCGCGAATGGAGCGCCTTCGCCGCGTTCGGTCTCCAGAGCGCCTCAAATTCATCAAGCCCCTTCTCGGATTTTGCGATGTTCCCCTTCACCGTGTCGACAGGCATATTCAGTTGGCGGGCGAAATCCCGCCACTGGGCGTCAAGCTGCACGCGGGTCATGGCTTCGGGAATATCAATCGGCGTATTTTCCATTATTTTTTCCAGCAACGTGTTGATCTTGATGCTTTTCAACCGATGTTCAAGATTGTGATCAAGCCGCTCCCTGACGCTGTTTTTGAGATCGTCCAAGGTCTTGAATTTCTCGTCGACATCCTGCGCCAGGTCATCGTCCAGATCGGGCAGTTTTTTTTCTTTCAGGCTGGTGAGCGTAACACGGATTTTCTTGGTTTTTCCGGCCAAGTCCTTATCTTCAAAGTCTTCCGCAAAAGTTTTTTCAATCCGCTTGGTCTCGCCTTTTTTCATACCGATGAGATCATCATCAAACTTGAAAATATTATGTTCGCTGCCAATGGCAAACACGAAGTCCTCGCGCTCCGAGCCTTTCTCAACCTCGTCCTCCCCGGTCAACTCACAGTAATTTACCGTAGCTATATCGCCTTTCGCCGCAGGCGCGGCGTCGTCTTTGTCAAAGACAACGGCGTTCCGCTCGCGCACCGCCTCCAATTCGCGGTTGATATCCTCCTCCGTAATGTGGACGTCAGGCGTCTCAATTTCAAGTCCTGTGTACTGCCCCATGGTGATTTTCGGGAATACATCGTACGTCACCGTAAACGTGTAATCTTCGCCCAATGTGATGTTTGAAGGCTCGTCTTCAAGAGCGGGCGTTGAATAGGCGAGGGGCATGTCTTCCTTGGGGAAGGATTCGTCTTGAAAAACGGTTTCCATTGCGCGTTCAACAATCTGTCCGGTAATATCGCTCGCCAGCGCGGCTCCGAGCTTGCGTTCAATCACATTTTTTGGGGCTTTCCCCTTTCTGAACCCTGGAATTTGAATATCTTTACTAAAATCATTGAGAATATTGTCATATTCCAATGTAACATCATCTTTTCCGATAGAAACAGCCAGTTTTATACGGGAATGCTCAAGACGGGTGATTTCTTTTGATATGGTCACGGATTTCCTCTTGTATATAAAATTTTAGACATGAGTTTTCAAACCTTTTTATGTTTAGAAAAACTCATATAGTAGTATACAAAATTTTAGAAAGAACGTCAATAGAACGTGTCGCGCCATTGAAAATGTAACCCAAACCAAGTCAGACTATCCAGCGGCCACTGTTTCCGCCCTTGAAGGGGACGCCTTGCGCGAGCGCCTCGCGGCGCCGGCGCCTGATGTAAAAGCGGATACTGCCCGGCTTTGCGGGCTTTACAACCCATTTCTGTCGCAACACCACGTCAATAAGGCAATTCTCGCGTTGCGGGAGTCCATTGCCGCGCTCCCTTCTTCGGGGAGGGAACCGGTGGCGTAAAGTCGCTTTTTCAATGAGGCATTTCGGGGAACGGAACATTTGCGGAGGGTTTCGCGCCCTTGCCTTTTTTTTCACGACATGGTATCCTACATCCATGTCGAACGCGGAAAAAAAGAATAAATTGCAGGTGGTGACTTTCAGTGAAACCAGCCGGTTTAACGGACTGCTCAAATTTAAGGAAACCTTGTGCATCAAGGGAAGATTCCATGGAACCATAGACGCCCAGGGCGCGCTCATTGTCGATAAAGGGGCTGTTGTCGAGGCGGATCACATATTTGTAACATCACTTATCGTACATGGGCGGGTCACCGGCATGGTCAGAGCCGTCGATAAGGTGGACCTGCTTCCGGGCGCGGAAATGCATGGGGATCTCACCACATCCCGCTTCCGCATCGCGGACAACGTTATCTTTGAAGGACAGTGCAGCATGACCGGCGTTGACAAGGAGATTGAGATATTCTCCCGTCCCATTGAAGAGATAAAGGCGGAGCTTCGGGGACAAACCCGCGAACAGGGATGAACGAGATCGCGGCGGAGGTTGTCCGAAAACTTTCCACGTGTTCAAAAACGCTTGTCACTGCGGAATCTTGCACTGCGGGACTTGTTTCCGGCGCCATCGCGGCCATTCCGGGCGCGTCAAAGGTTTTGTGGGGAGGTTTCATCACCTACACGGTAGACGCGAAAATAAGCGCGCTTGGCGTTGATGAAGCCGTTGTCCGCCGCTTCGGAGCGGCAAGTGGGGAAACTGCGGCGGCGATGGCGCGCGGGGCGCTTGAAAACAGCGCGGCTGACCTGTCCATCGCGGTTACCGGTCTGGCCGGCCCCGACGGGGATGGCGGCGCGACGCCTGTCGGGGCGGTGTGGACGGCCATCGCAAGCCGTGAAAAAGAAGGCGTTTCTCTTGCGGGAACCACCAGTTTTCATTTTGAGGGGAACAGAAACGAGGTGCGGATTCGCGCCGTGGAAGCGGTTTTGCGGCAAATCGCCGCTTTTATAGACGAACGTTGGAGTTGAGCGCATTGTGGGCGGGTCGCGCGACCGTGTTGTGCATGGGTTCCAACAACGGCAAAAATAGAAGGGTTTTTCCAAAGCAAATCCGAACCTGTGGTCGCGGAACGTGGCTCGTGTTTTGGAAAAAGCCCTATAAAAACATGAAATTTGGGCGTTTATCCCTTGACAAAAAGATGTATCGGTGTAAAATGAGGATAAAAGAGACTTTGTCAAGATGCGCTTGGGAAAGCCTCAAACGAGAGCGTTTTCTTTCCCCCGAAAGAATAGTATATGAAGTCCTTCAGCAATGAATGAAAATAATGAACAAACTAAATGAGCCTCCGCGCGGCAAGCGTGAGCCAGAGGTTCGGCGCGGTGTCTTAAATGTTGCGTTGGTTTGAACGGAGGATCGGCGAACCTTCGTTCAACTGTAAGGAAATTTATAATAGCGCCTAGCTTAACGTCAAATCTTTGTAGCGTAGCCGCGTAATCGCGTGGCGGGGGACTTCAGCGGCGGAAGGCGTAAAATCAGACTCTGCGAATGAGCCGCCGTGTCACAGAGTCGCAAACAAGTTTGCGGCTGGGGGAACTAAACCCCGTTGCGAATAAAAAAGAAATATGTTTCATTCCCTAACCATATCATGGAACCGAATGTTTTTTAGGAGGATTCTCTTTGATGAATAGTAATAATGGCGTAGACGTAGAAACGTCTATTACGGAAGACTCGCCGGATGAAAACCGAGCGCAAGATTCACCTAGCGACAGCGAATCTTCGGGCTTGAGAACAGCGGCGGACAGCTCAGAAACTGGAGGCAGCTGGGAAGCTCCTGCGGAAACGGAGCGGCCCGGCAGGGTGGTTGTTAGGGCGAGAGCCAAGAGGCCATCGACAGACGCGAGGGAGAGCAAAGCCGCGAATGGAGCGATTAATGGAGAGGAGCCGCCGGCGGACAGCGGCGATTCGTTCCAGAGAGCAGCGCGTCCGCGTCACTCCTTCTCCCGAGTGGCGCAGAATCGCGGCGCTGAATCCATGACGCCCCCTCTTTCGGACGCCTCAATTCCGCAGTTTTCGCCGCCCATACCGAAATTGCCGTCTATGCCCGATCTGTACGGCAAACCGGAG
>JAIRTS010000177.1 GCA_031254795.1 Treponema sp. | reverse complement strand
CCGCTTGAGTTTCCTACATAAAAGAAGTAAACTGTTTGTTATGAATTCTACCGCGCTATTGGAAGATGAACGCTTGGAATTGGAGTTGCTTTTTGATATCGCAAGAACTTTTGACAAATACGTCGAATTAAGAGCCGCGTTGGGACCCCTTTTAAGCCTGCTAGAGACAAGAGCCGGCTTGACATGGGGCATGGTGACGCTCCTTGACCGAAAGATTGGGATTCTGAAAATCGAAGAAGCCTGTGGACTGACTGCGGAAGAAAAAGCGCGCGGACTGTACCGGCTGGGCGAAGGCTTGGTGGGCAGGGTGTTTGAGTCCGGGATTCCGATAACGGTGAATGATCTCTCTCTGGACAACCGTTTTCTCAACCGCGCGAAAAACAGGACAAAAAAAGACATGGAAGGTCTCACCTATTACTGCGTGCCTATCAGGTCGGGAAGCGCCGTTATTGGGACGCTCAGCGCCGAACGCCGCGTGAATAACGTGAATAAAGAAACGCAAAGGGCGTGGGATCGGGCTTTCCTTGAAAAAGTGTCGTCAATCATAGCGGATTCGGCGAAACTCCGCGAAAGGATACTGGAAGAACAGTTCCGTTTTCAAAAAAACGAGCTTGACGAAAAGCGTTTCAGCGGAAGCGAAGCCGTTGAAAGCGGACGTATCGCCGAAGGCAGCGCCATTATTGGAACCGGCAACGCGATGCGGGGCATTTACGGAATGCTTTCCCAGGTCGCCCCAAGCGACGCGACCGTGCTTATCACTGGCGAAAGCGGCACCGGCAAAGAGCTCATAGCCGCCGAGACGCATCGGCTTTCGCGGCGGGCGGACGAGACGTTCGTCAAGATAAACTGCGCGGCTCTGCCCGAATCGATCATCGAAAGCGAACTGTTCGGGCATGAGAAAGGCGCCTTTACCGGCGCCACGAACATGCGCAAGGGCAAGTTTGAGCAGGCGCACCGGGGCACGCTCTTTCTTGACGAAATCGGCGAAATTCCGACGCATATACAGGTGAAATTGCTCCGCGCCCTTCAGGAACGGGAGATTGAGCGGGTTGGCGGCGCGTCAACCATCAAAATCGATGTCAGGCTCATTGCGGCTACGAACCGCAACCTTGAGGAAGCGGTCAAGGCCGGACGTTTCCGCGAAGACCTCTACTACAGGCTCAATGTGTTTCCGCTGCATATTCCGGCGTTGCGCGAACGTAAAAGCGACATTATGCTTTTGGCGGATCATTTTGCGGAAAAATACGCGAAGAAGAACAACAAGCTCATCAAACGCATATCCTCGCCCGCCATAGACCTGCTCACCAGCTACTCGTGGCCCGGCAATGTGCGGGAGCTGGAGAACTGCATTGAACGCGCCGTGATCCTCTCCGTGGACTCGGTCATCCATTCCTACAACCTGCCGCCCAGCCTGCAATCGCCCGGTTCCACCCGCACGGAGCCGAACACCACGCTGGAAGCCGCCCTTTCCCGCCTCGAAAAGGAGCTTATTATTGAGGCGCTCAAGATAAGCGAAGGCAACATGTCCGCGGCAAGCCGGAGGCTCGGCATCACCGAGCGGCAAATGGGCTTGCGCGTTCACCACTACGGCATATCATGGAAGCTCTACCGTCCTGCAAAAATGTAGAAAGCGGGTTTTCACCGTTTTGTACGCTTGAATGACGCGCTGGCGTACAACGCGGCGTGGTCGTCCGCCACGCTTCATACAGACAATTCGGCGCGAGCTTTGCGTGGAGGATTTGTTCGCATATACAAAGATTTCAAGCGGTAGAATCGCCACCCGCGTCAGGCGTCGCGCTTTACGCCAGCGTCCGGCAAAGCGAACGCCAGTCCGCAGCAGAGCATGAGCAGGACGCCTGCGGCGCAGGCCGAGCCGTAACGGTACGCGCCGACAGCGCGGTAAATCAGGAGGGGCAGCGTTTCAAAATCTTCGATTCCCAGCATCATCACGGCGTTTAGCTCTCCGAGGCTGATGGCCGCGGCAAAGCCGAAAGCCGAGCGGATATGTCTGCCGCATAGCGGGATGTCCACGGTGAAGAGCCGTTTCAACGGAGACGCGCCGAGCGACTCCGCCGCGTTGATGATTCCAGCGTTTATGGTGTGGAACCCTTCCATAATGGCGTTGCCGGCAAACGGCAGCGCGGCGACCGCGTGCACCATGACAAGGGCGGCCATGTTCGCGCCATGCTTCCTGCCGTACAGCATGAGAAAACCCAATCCCAGGACAATGCCCGATGACACGAGCGGCGCGGAAACAAAGAGCCGGATTACGCGCGCCAATAGGCGCGCCAATAGAGAAACCGCGCCGCCCTTCGCGGCGTTTCTCTCACTGTTTTGCGCTGTCCACGCCGCGATGATCGCCAATACACACGCCGCCGAAGCGGAGCAGAACGCCAGCGCGAGCGAGCGGACCAGGGCGGGCGCGCATCGTTCCCCAATGGCGAGCCACCATTTGAGAGACGGCGCCGCCGCTCCAGAGCGCGAAACCCTTGAAAGGAACGATTCCACAACGATTGAAAGAAGCGGCCCCAACACAATGCAGCCGGCGATCAAAAGGTAAAGCGCGAGCGGCCAGGCCGTACGAAGCGACATGGGCTTCTTTTCCATAGTACGGCGAACGTTGTCAGGGAAAATAGTTTGCGTCTTTCGCTCGAAAAATACGGTTAAGGCGAATACGGCGCCCGCGATGACGGTTTCCGTTATGGCGAACACGCTCGCTTCTCTGAAAGAAAGGAGAACGCGGCTGTACCGGTAGATTTCCACCCCAAGCGTGGTCGCCCGCGGCCCGCCGCCCAACACAAGCACAATGGAAAAACTCGTGAAACTGTAAAGAAAGGCGAGCAATGCGGAGCGTATGATCGCGGGAGTTATCGCGGGCAGGAAAAGAGTCCGCGTCGTTGTCCACGGAGACGCGCCGAGCGTCGCGGCAGCCGGAGCGTAGGCTCGCCTGACGTGTACAAGGCTGTCCCCTACAAGGTGGATCACAATCGGAAAGTTGTAAAAAGCGTGCGCCAGCACAATGGCCGATGTCTGGTACAGGATGGGAACGCCGGACGCGCCGTTTTTCCCGCTTCCCATAAGCGCGGCGATGAGGCGGTTGAACCACCCCGCGTTGCCGAAGAAAAGCACAAATCCAAGCGCCACAAGGATGGACGGCATGGCAAAGGGAATGGCCGTCAATGGACGCAAAGCGCGGGCGAGCCTTGAATCGCTTGTCCCCACAAACCACGCGCCGGGCAGTCCCAAAAGCAAAGCCGCAATCGCGCTGAAAAACGCCTGTTTCATGGTGAACAGGGCTATGGGCAGCAAAGGCAGAGCGGGCGCCGGCGCGGCGTGAGAGTCGCCGTTTGAGAAGGCGCTTCCAAACGCGCCTTGAAGAGTTGAAAACCCTCCGGCGAGCGCCGCCCCATACGGCAGGATAAACACGCCTGTTACGGCGAGTATGGGGACAAGCGCGAGGAGATTGGTCTTTCTGTAAAAATCAGCGGCGGCGTTCATAATCACAGAGTTGAAAGTTCTTCCCTGCTTTCCTTGGTAGAGGCATAGACTCTGTCCTGAACAGATTTTAATTCTTTGTTCAATGTCTCCGAGAAATTTGATATACTACTCGTTACTTTTCCTTCAAAAGCAAAAATTGATTTGTTTAATTCCTCTCGGTTAAATTTCAACCCTGAGTCAAGAAACTCCTGTATGCTTTTCATGTTATTATCTACTGTTACAGTTAAGTCCGTAATACTCTTGTTAAGCTCATCCCTGTTTGATTTTGATGAAATTTCCAGTGAGTCAAGGATGGATTTGATTTTATTATCAACTAATCCTGTAAAGCTAGTAATAATTGACAACAATTGCTCTGAAACCGATTTTAGGTTCAAAGACAACTCTTCTCGTGATTATTTTGCAGATTTATTTGTCTCCTCTCTACTTTTCCCGAATTCGTCTCTTAATGTTGACTCATTTTTTTCGAGGCGCTGTGCATATTCCACCAACCTTTGAGACACATCGGCCTGAGAACCTTGCTTATTCTTTGAGAAAAGTATGATCATTACAATAAGTGTCAATTCAACAGCAAATTCTATATCCATAAGTACCCCCTATAGCTTAACTTAGCCTATCCCCAACAAATGCTTTTGTCATTCTTTTATGAAGCATTTCAGAAAGAATGTCGCCTAACGTTTATAGGCAATATTTCTTCGCATATACCGCCTATTCGGCAGTATATGCGACACGCCTGCATTTTGTCAATCGTCAGCTGGTGGTGTTCCAAGAGCGTCCGGGGGCGCAGCTTCCACACGGAACCCCGAGCCGCTACTGCGGCGAAGCGTAAACAGTCCTGTTGAGACTGTCGGAAAAGTATCCAAAACACAAACAATGTGCTATAATTATTTTACTATGGCCCGTTATAAATACTTTGATAAATCCCAGGGATTATTCATGACCGTCAATCTTAATGACCAGCTCATGCCCGGTTCATTTGAGCATACCCTTAATTACCTTATCGACCGGCTGGACCTGGGCGCCTTCGACGCCGCCTTCCGCAACGATAAGAAGGGCGCTCCCGCCTATTCCCCCAACGTCATGCTCAAAATAATTTTTTACTGTTACTCCAGGGGAATTATCACCAGCCGGCCCATAGAATACGCCTGTAAAACGAATATCATCGTGAAAGCCCTGGC